>CANKLK010000008.1 GCA_947482805.1 Flavobacteriaceae bacterium | reverse complement strand
TAAATTATTTACAGCAGTTTCTGTTGGACAAAATAAAATATCACTGATTTTATCTGTAAGAATTCTATTTATTTCTTCAGGCATTTGCATGTTGTAGCTTCTAAGTCCTGCTTCTATATGAATCACCTTAATGTTTAGTTTTTTTGCCGCTAATGCTCCAGCAATTGTAGAATTAGTATCGCCATATACCAATAAAAAGTCAGGCTTTTCTTCCAAGCAAATCTTTTCTATTCCTTCCAACATTTGGCCAGTCATAGCACCATGAGAAAGTCCGTTGATATTTAAGTTATATTGAGGTTTTGGAATTTCCATTTCTTCAAAAAATATATCACTCATATTTTTATCAAAATGCTGTCCAGTATGCAAAATGATTTCTTGAATATTTTTATTTTTCAATAATTCTCGTGAAACAACTGCTGCTTTTACAAATTGCGGGCGTGCTCCAACTATGGTTAATATTTTCATTTGTTTCTTTTAACGTGTGATATTACTGCTTTGAATTTACCGTTTTGATTTCTAGGTATTTGGTTGATTTCAGTAATTTTTAATGAAATCGGACCTAATTGCGATTGCATTCTTTTTAACAATTCGTCCTTATCTTTTTGTTCAAGATTATCAGTTGCAACCAAAACTATTTCAAATTCATTTAAAGTGTGTTGGATAATTTGACCTTCAATAATTTTTGACATATTGATAAATATCCCATGAAAACGAACCATCTCTCTTCCATCTATTCCAATAACTGTATCTTCAACTCTACCCATAATTTCATCAATTACAGGCATCTCTTTACCACATTCACATTTTTGGTCAATACTTAGTTTTATTAAGTCGCCTATACGATAACGAATAAGAGGTTGATCATAATTTAAAAAACCTGTACAAACAGCTTCACCAATTTCACCCGGTAGAGCATACTCCCCATTTTCTTTTATTAATTCAATAATTCCTACATCTGGACTCAAATGCAGTTTACCAAATTCACACTCAGAGATAAGGCCACAAGCTTCTAAACCACTATAGCTATCATAAGTTTTACATCCATATACATTTTTATAAGTATTTCGCATCTCCTGAGTTAACTTCTCACTTGAAGTAATAACTGCTTTTAATTGAGGAGCTTTTAATCCTTTTTCTTGAATAAATCTGGCTAAAATAAAATTACTCATTGCATAGCCAGTCATGTAATCAACACGATGCTTTAACATGCCATTTAAATAATCTTGAGCATTCTCTGAATTTATATGATAGGCAGAAAAATAAACTTGTTTTTCTATCATATTGTATCTGTAAAAAGGACCCTTGGCATTTCCATCTTGTATAATTCTTCTCCCACCAATCATACCTCTTGCATTTTTAATGCTTAAACCTGCCCAATACCTTATACGAACCTCAAAGGCCGCACTCCACCTTTGATGCATTGCCTTTGAAAATAATATTTGAGTTGGTGTTCCAGTACTGCCACTACTTGCATAAAATTCTCCACCTTTCTCCCTTATGTTAGAAATCAAACTATCTTTACCATATTTGCGTAAATCGTTTTTTTCTAAAAAAGGAATTTTATTGATATCTTTTAATGCAAATCCTTCAAAGTCTTCCAAAGTAAATCCTGCATCCTTGAAAGTTTTATTGTAGTAAGGAACGTTTTTAAATGCATGAAGCAACATTTTTCGTAACTCTTTCTCCTGAAAATCTTTCCATTGATTAATATTATATGATTCTCTTGATAAGTATTTTTTTAGCTCCTCATTAAACACGCCACCAAATCTTCTTTTATACCATTTATATCCGAAAACACTTATCGCAATATTTTGAATAAAAAGCGGTAATTTAGGGTATATTTTATCTTGTATAAAACCTGCCATTTATTTGTATATATTAATTTTCTTTTGAATAATATCGTTGAATTCGAATTGCTCTTTTATTTGGGTTTCTTTTCTAATAAACTACAATATACTTAAATACCATGCTAAAGGTACTATATTTAAAAGTTAAAAATATATAGTATTAAAAAAATCTTGCTGATTTTTATAAAATATCTTCCCATAATGATTTTATTTTTTCCCATGAAAATAATTCTGATTTTATTTTTGCATTTTTAACAATTTCATTTCTGTTGTTTTCATCATCAAATAATTTAATTACACAATCTGCCATACCTTCAGCAGAATTTGTAGAATCAATTAATATATCTTCTCCATTTTTCCATAAAAATGGAATTTCTCCAACATTTGTTGAAACTACTGGCAAACCACATGAAGCTGATTCTAAAATAGCAACCCCAAAACTTTCATATTGAGTAGTATTAATATATACAGTGTGTTCTTGGAAATGTTTATATAATAAATTATTATCAATTGCTCCCAATATTTCTACTGAATCATTTAATTTTTTTGATTCAATATAATTTTCAATTTCTGATCTTAAACCTAAATCAGGTCCAATCATTGTTAGAGTAACTTTTGGATAAACTTTTTTAACAATTTCCAAAATATCAATAGCATGATAAGGCTGATATATTTCAGTAAATGCTCTAACCCATAATATTTTATTTGTGTTTGAAGTTGATTTAAAAGGAAATTTACAAATATCAATGCTATTAGGTAAATAATTTATTTTAAATCCTAAATTACTAAAAAAGTTTTGAAGATACTTTGACGGTGTATATATGCTATTTACCTTATTAAAAACTTTGGTACAAACTGTTTTGTTTATGGTAAAATATTCAGGTAACATTCCACCATGAAAGTTTAAAATGATTTTTTTACCCAAATGATTTGCTATTAAAACAGAATACTTTGTAAGTAAAAAACTCCTTCCACTAAATACGTCAATATGTATTATTTTTTTACCAGAAAAAAGTATAGCAAAGAATATATCTAGTATTCTTAATAATTTATTATTTTTGAATGAGGAAATTTTTGTTTTATAACCCAAATCCTTTAATTTACCTTCCACAGTTTCAGATGGACCTTTTGTACCTTTTTTCCATGATAAAAATGTTCCAATAAATAAAATCCCGGATTTTTCATTGTTTTTTAAATATTTACCTTCAAATCTTTGAAATTGTTTAATCCAAGATGGTTCTATTTCTTCATATATGTATTTTTGGGAGACTGAAATACCATTTAAACTAAGTTCTTTCCTTAAAGATTCTGATTCAAAAATTGATTCAATATGCTTTTTAAATTGTTTTATTGATAAGTCATCTACAAGAAGGATACTTTTATCGTCTTCAAAAATATATGGAATTTCTCCTACATTAGAACTTACAATTGGAATACCGCAACTTGCGGCTTCTAACAATGCCATTCCAAAACTTTCAAAAGTAGTTGTGTTTAGATAAATTGAATGAGATTGATAAAATTTATAAAGATCATAATTCGGTATTGAACCAACAATTGTAACATATTCCTCTAGCTTTAAATTCGAAATTCCAGACCTGACTTTATTTAATACACCTAAATCAGGACCAACCATTGTTAATGATATTTGTGGATATTTATGTTTTAATTCATGAATGATTTTTAGAGGGATTAATGGATTGTAAATTTCAGCAAAAGCTCTTACCCAAAGTAGTGAAAATCTTTTTCTTTCCACAGAATCATTAGCTGGGAATTTAGAACTATCAATATAATTTGGCAAATAATCTATATATATACCTTTAGTTTTAAAAAAATCAATAATAAATTGAGAAGGACTAATTAATGAATCTGCAAGTAATAATTCTTTATGAATCCATTTTTCGTTTTTTTTGTAAAAATTTAGAAAATTTCCTCCTCTAATAACAAGTGAATATTTTTTATTTTTAATTCTGAGTATTTTTGCAGAAAGAATTGATAAATAAAAACTATTCCCTGTGTATGTGTCTATAAAAGTTCTTGTATATTTGGTCAAAATCAAACAAAAAATGATATCTAATACTCTAATTAATTTATTAGATTTTCTTGATATAAGTTTAATGTTATAACTTTCATCATTTTGGAATTTGTCAGCAAGTTTTTCAGCTATAGATATAGTACCTCTTTTTTTTGCAAGATAAGATCCAATAAATATAATATTTTCTTTTACTTTACTTTGGTTCATTTTAATTAATCTTTACCTCACCAATAAATTTTGCTGGTGAACCACCATAAATTGTTCCTTCCTCCATTTTTTTATTTAAAACGCTATTTGATGCCAACAAACAATTTTTTCCAATTTCAGCGCCAGCTAAAATTGAACACATTCCACTAACCCAAGAACCTGAACCAATTTGTATTTTCCCCTTTTCTTCATTTCCTCCATACCTAAAGGAACCATTATTAAAAGTATGATTAGAGCTTGCTATCATGCAATATGGGCCAAACATCACATTACTTTCAATTGAAATGTTACCATTGAACCATGCTCCGAATGCAATATATATATTATCACCAAGTTCAATTTCAAATGGTTTGTAAAAAGTAATGTTTCTTCCAAGTCTCAAATTTTTTCCGCATTTCTTAAAAAAAAAACTTGCTAACCAACCTCTTAAACGAAGCACAAATACATTATCAGGCATCCAATTTGTAAACAATAAAATAAAATGCAATGGCCATGAATATCTTAAATTATTTAACATTTTTATAAATATAATTTGTTTAAAAGTTCTTTTGTTTGAAATTCCAAAGTGTTAGACTTTGCTAATTCATAACCATTTTTAATGAGTTTTTGCCTTAATAAAGAATTTGATGTAACAGTTTGAACAGCTTTAAAAATACTTTCCACTTTTTTGGGCTCAATCAAAAAAGCATCAAAACCATCTTTCAAAAAGTAAGGTATTGAACCTACATTTGTGGCAATTACAGGACAGCTATTTGCCATAGATTCCCAAATTGTTCTAGGAAACCCTTCATGATAAGATGGAATAATATAAATATCAGATTGCCTATACATCCTATTTAATTCCTCTCCAACCGACATTTTTCCATGGAAAGTCAACTGGTTTTGTTGTCCATTTTGATTTAATAATTTAAGCAATTGCTTTTGCACTGGCTGATCCTTATGTCCCTCCCAACCTACAATATCGAGAGTATATTTTATTTCTTTATTATTTAATTCCGCTAATGCTGAAACCAATTCTACCAAACCTTTTGCCAAATCAATTCTACCTGTATATAATAATTTTATAATTGAATCCTGACAAGTATCTTTTTTTTCAAAAAAATCTCTAATTGAAAGGGTAGTAGTTTTGATTTGAGAAATTTTTAGCACATTAGATTCATATTTTTTAAATAATGCTGGTGAATTTACTAAAACATGTGTTCGGAGCATTTCTTTCATAAATAAGTAATTATTCCATTTTAAAAGACCTGAAATCAAAAAACTTCTAAGTGATTTCTTTTCCATTTGTTTTCTACTTTCTGAATAATCACCAACTACCATAAATACAATTTTTTTATAGTCAAAATAATTATTGAAAAATGGAGCTAAAGGACTAGGAGATCTTACAATTAAATAATCCACAAAAGATATTTCTTTTAGTTTTTCTGACAAAATTGATTTGTGAAATATCATTCTTTGCCAAGCAGAATTTTTAGTTCCGAGAGAAACCATTTGAATGTTTTTAGATTTGATTTTGTAATCTGCTTCTCCTTTGACTATTTCTTCATGTAAAACAAGAACCAATTTATTTACCTGAGATGCTAATTCATCAATAAAAACACCCAAAAAACTAGGAATATAAATATCATTTCCATTTTTCCAAAATGGAATATGGTAATAAAAAGCAATTACTTTATTCATTTAGAATTTGATTTGTTTATTTTTAGAAACATAAGCCATCCCAATAATTAAATATGTTAAAGTTCCCATAAGTGATGCTATAGCATAAAAATATATTGATAAAAAAAAGAATGACATTAAAGGGCCATCCTCAAAACTAATATCATTTAATAGTATTTTTTTTAAAAAATGAATGACCAAAGGCAATGCAATAATTAAATACAAGATAAATCCAATTATGCCATTTTCACAAATTAGTTGAACATAACTATTGTGCGCAGATTTGTCATTATATTGGTCAGCACCTTTTGATTGACCAAACAAAACAGCGCTAAATGTTTCATTGGTATAAAGTGCATCTAATTGTGCATCGTAATTTGAAAAATTAAATAACCCAATTCCTAGAAATGGATATTTCTTAAAGATTTCAAATCCTTTTTCAATCATAAGTTCCCTAATTAACCAAGATCTATCAGTTTCCAAATCGCCTGCATCCCCTTCCCCTGATATTAATTCTGATATTCTAGGTGAAATTTGAGCAAAAGGTTTTGATGCTTCTTTTCTTAATTGTTCTATATCTATAAATTGGGAAATAAAAATATTGAAAATGATAATTGAAAATAAAAATACCTTAAAAAACGTAACTGCAGATTTATTGAAAATTCCGTAAATTAAAAAAACCTCACCTAAAATCAATAAAGCACCAGCACGTCCATTAGATAGCAAAACCAGAAATAAAACTGTTGTTATAAAAAACCATAGTCCTTTAAATCCATATTTATGATTTACATAATATGAAACTACAGGAAAAAGAGCAACCATTGAAAATACATAAGTATTCCTATTTAAATTAAACTTAAATGGAGGAGGTGCATTAAAATTAAAAAGATAAAAATTTAGATTTAATAGAATTATTCCATAAAATAAAAATTCTGAAATTTTGTAATATGAGATTTTTTTTAAATTCTTAATAACAAATAACGAAATAATAATCCAAAATACTTGCTGAATAATTATTTTATACTTAAAAAACTCACTATCAAAAAACCGATCCATTTTCGGTGCATTAAAACTTGAAATAATTGCAAAAATCCCAAAAATAATGAAGATTACTGATAAATTTGATTCTTTATCGAATAATTTGATATTATGATCATTAAAATATTTAGCAATTAAAAGAAATAGTATAAATGTAATATTCAAGCCTGCAAAATTTATAGACGGCCAAGCTAAAAAAATAAAAAAAAATGATAGTAATTTATAAAAATATTGATTAAACATGCTTTTTATTTTTTATTTATTTCTTTTGTTAATTTTTCTAATACTATTTTACTATCATTGTTTTTTAAGCTATTAAATGCATTTTCTGTAATTTTATAATATTCAGAATAGTTATACTTAATTTCATTTATTACTTTTGAAACATTTTCATTACTTCCCAAAAGAATTGCTGCATTCCTTTTTTCAAAGAATTGATATGTAAAATATTCTTGAGGGCAGTGAACTAAAATAGGTACACTCGATTGCATATAATCAAATGATTTAGTGGCCAAACAACTAGTCAATTGTAAAACAGTTCTATAGTCGTTTGCTTTGGCAAAGGTTAAAGGTAAATATAACAAATCTGCTGAATGCAATGATTTCATCATTTCTGATTGATCATTAAAATATGAATGAGAGATATTTGGTCCAATCAAATTATTTTGAATAAAAAAAGTTTCGTTATGTGGACTTAAAAAGTGAATTCGGTAATCATTATTATCCCTAAATTCGTAAACCAAGTTTTGAAGTAAATCCAACCGATCGTATAATATTGTACCAGAAAACAAAATAACAAATGGATTATTAGGCACAATTTGAGGTTTGAAACTATTATTTATATTTATGCAATTTTGTAATACAATAGGATTTAAACCATACAAATCCTTGTAAACTTTTTGCATTCCTTCATTTAGACAAAAAATTTTTTTTGCTCGCTTAAAAACAAGCTTTTGAATCATTTTTTTTAAAGAACTCGTATAATTTTCTGCATATAAATCAGTTAAGTATATATATAAATCTTTATTAAGGATTAAACTTACAAAATATGATAATAAAAAAGAAGTTTCATCTCTATAAACACCAATAATTTTCTCTGCCTTAATTTTTTTTATTTGAATTATTGCTATTAAAATTGATTTGATGAATAAAAATAATTTAATTATTTTGTTTTTTTTACCATCACTTAAAGGTAAAAGTGCATACTCATATGGTATTTCAGTATTTTTATAATCTAAATGAGTTTTTGGCTCTCTACCCATTACAAAAAACTGTCCTTTCAACGAATTCGATAATAAATTACGAATAACAGTTGCAGAACCACCGTTATCAAATGGAATAGCCTTGCAAATAAAAACAATAGGTGAATTTTGATTCATTATATTACTTATTTAACCCAAACTACCCTTTTAATATAATCAGTATAACTTAAAATAATTCTTACCATTTTATCGGAAACATTAGGCATGCTGTAATCATTTATTGGACGAAAGATTTTGTTTTGGTTGTTTTTTTCATGTTCCAATTGAATTAAACCTTGTAAAATCCTTTGCTGATTAAGTCCAACCATCATAACAGCAGTTTCTTCCATGGCTTCGGGCCTTTCATGCGCTTCACGAATGTTTAAAGCCGCAAAATTTAAAATTGAACTTTCTTCCGAAATAGTACCACTATCAGATAGTACTGCGAATGAATTTATTTGTAGTGCATTGTAATCATTAAAGCCCATCGGTTTTAAAAATTGAATTTCAGGTTGCATCTCAATATCTTTACTTTCTATCATTTTACGTGTTCTAGGGTGGGTAGTTACAATGATTGGGAATTGGTATTTTTTTGCAATTGCATTTAGACTATCCATTAAATTTTGGAAATTCTTTTCACTATTTATATTTTCTTCTCTGTGTGCTGAAACTACGAAGTATTTACCTTTCTCTAAAGAAAGTTTGTTCAAAATATTACTTTGTTCTATACTTGGTTTGTAATGATTCAATACCTCAAACATGGGAGAACCGGTTTTAATAATTCTATCTGCTGGCAAACCTTCTCTAAGCAAATATTCTCTAGCAATATCACTATATGTTAAATTGATGTCAGCAATATGGTCAACAATTTTTCTATTAGTTTCTTCAGGTACACGTTGGTCAAAACACCTATTACCTGCTTCCATATGGAAAATTGGAATATGACGTTTTTTTGCAGGTATAGCACATAAACAACTGTTGGTATCTCCCAACACCATAAAAGCATCAGGGTTTATATCGGCCAATAATGCATCAATTTTAATTAAAATTTGTCCAACTGTTTCTGTAGCTGTGGCTCCAGCAGCGTTTAAAAAATAATCAGGCTTGCGAATCCCTAAATCATCGAAAAATATTTGATTTAATTCGTAATCATAATTTTGACCTGTATGAACTATAATATGTTCTATAGCAGGTGATTCATCCATTTTGGCCATCACACGAGATAGTCGAATGATTTCTGGACGGGTTCCTACTACTGTGACTAGTTTTAGTTGTTTGTTCATGTGTTTTTATTAGTATAAAGTCAAAAGTTAATTTAGTTACTTATTTAAAACTTATTTATTTTTTACTTTTATTTTTTCCTCTTTTACTTTGAATTTTCTTTATTTAATTTTATGACGATTGACCCTAGAATATTTTTTAGTTAAGCTCTTTCTTTGATCAACTTTTCAAGTTCCTCAGATTTGATTTCTATTAATTCTTTAGTTGCTCTTAACTAATAATTAGACTATCTTGCTTCTTTAAGTGATATTCTAACTTTGAGTTTAAAATCTGCAGGTGATGAGGCAGTTTGTGACTCCTCATAATTCGCTCCAACTGAGGTTGAAAATTTGCCTAATTGATATTTTATGATATTGTATTCAGATTCATTTGGTAGTGTTCGTAAAACTTCAAAACTTTTACTCCAAAGTTAAAAGTCTTTTCTAATAAATCATTTTGTTTCATCTTATAATATTACTTTTTTACCTTAAACTTTTTACTTTTACCTTAGACATTCTCAAAATAAGTATCTGGATCCGTTGGGTCGTAAAATTCATTAATCCAAAAAATAGTATACAATTCTTCGTCACCAATGTTTTTAATATTATGTGTGTACCAAATTGGAATATCTACATAAGCAGGTTCGCTTCCATCCATATAAAAATCAAAGACTTCATTTGTACCAATTTGTCTTAGTTGTATTAAAGCTTTGCCATTTATCACTGCAAATCGTTCAATTTTACGGGTGTGGAAATGGTTTCCTCTGGTTATTTGAGATGCAGTTGTTGAAAAGGATACTTGCCCACCAATATTTAACCTGATTATTTCAGTAAATGCACCTCTGGGATCTTTATGACTCACAAATTTGACTGGAAAATGTAATTTGATAGGTATATAACATCTAAAAGTATTGAATAATAAGTAGTCTAATGTAGTATTTAATTCAGGAATAATGCCATTTTGTTGGTACTCAATTTGGAAATTTGTTATTTTATTTAAAAGTTTTACTAAAGTGATTTCGTGCTGATGATTTATGTAAATAGTTTCTTGAAAAGATTCTTTTTTGATTGCATTTTCAATTCCACCAATAAATTCATTCACTAATTCACCCACATAAATCAAATTTAATTGACTATCGCCATTTACTGTTGGTGTTTCACTATGCGATAATTGGTGGCAAAAAGTGGCTACAACAGAATTATAGTAGGGGTGACCAAAAGGACCAAATACATTCGGAATAACTAATCCAGTAAATTTTGCTTGGTTTATTGTAGCCCAATTTACAAATAATTCACGACCTTCTTTTTTTGATTTTCCATATAAATTGTCTTTTTCTTCTTGGGTGGAAGAGGAAAATAATATATGCGGTTTTGAGTTAGTTCTTTCTAAGGAAGCAATCAGTTTTTGAACTAATGCTAAATTGGTATTGTAAATGATATTTGCATCATTGTGTCTATTCATGGCTGCCAAATGAATAATTACATCGCAACTGATTACAAAGGCATCTAAATCACTGTCAACTTCAAAATATTCTTTTTTGAATGCTATTCTTTCAAATTTTTCTGGTGTTAACCCAAGGGTATTGTAAATATGCTTACCTATAAATCCGGCTTGTCCGGTGATTCCTATTTTTAACATTTTTTGTGATTAGTGATTATTCCTAGTGATTTGTGACTAGTTGGTAGTATTCTAAAAACTTTAATTCTTCTTACTTTTTTCATTGACAAAAAAGTAAGCAAAAAGTCTAGACAATAAAAAGCTACCAGCCCACAAGGCGAAAAGAACGGCCCGTTTTATGGTCAAGCCAACGCTTGCCACTATACAAGCTAATATATTTAAAATCTTAAATTTAAAAAATTAGTCAATACCTGATTTTTTCAGTTATTGGAACCAAATGGCTAGAGTAAAAGTTTTTTACATTGACAATTAAAAGTAAAATAACACCTTGCGTTTAAACAAAGTTACCAATGACCATTAATCAGTTACTATAATTGCCAAGTATTGATATCAAATTTAATATTATCAGTTTTGGCTTCTTGGATGGTAAAGTTGGAGAAAACCATTAATTTGGAGTTTTCTTCTAACTCCTTTACACCATTAGCATAACCAGCAGGGAATGTATAGCACTTTACTTTCAGTTTCGCTCAGAATTATTTTTTCTACGTGTAAATTTTGGGATGGATTTTCCCAATTATCAGGTAAAACCAATCCAATTAAAAAACTACCTTCTACCACGTAAAACCATTTGTCTTTTTTTTGGTGAGCTTGCCACGCTCTAACAGGGTTTTCTTGACAATTTTCAACCGCATAAAAACGTTTAACTAATGACATGTCAAATTCATTTACATGAAATAATTTGCCTCTATTATCCGAAAATATTCCGCCTTCAATAAGTTTGAAATTTTGCAAATTAGTCAATGTACTGATTTATATTTTGTTCACCCAACACTTCTTTTCTTATCAAAGGTAATTTGAGTAATAATTTTTTCATGCCTTCTACCCCTTGTTGCGTAGTATTGTGTGAATGGTAATCTTCAATTTTTGAAACGTCTTGCTCACCCTCTGAAAAGTATTGGGCATAGTTTAAATCACGATTATCCGCAGGAATTCTATAAAATTCGCCCATATCTTCGGCCTTCATCATTTCCTCACGAGTACAAAGTGTTTCATATAATTTCTCTCCATGACGTGTTCCAATTATTTTTATTTCATTATCGGCATTACACAATTCTTTCATGGCTTGTGCTAAATCACGAATGGTACCGGCAGGGGCTTTATTCACAAATAAATCACCTGAATTTCCATGTTCAAATGCAAATAATACCAATTCAACGGCTTCATCTAAAGACATTAAGAAACGGGTCATGTTGGGGTCTGTAATGGTTAATGGTTGTCCATTTTTTAGTTGTTTTAAAAACAAGGGTATTACAGAACCTCTAGAGGCCATTACATTTCCATAACGAGTCAAGCAAACAGTGGTATCGGTTAAATTTCGTGAAGCGGCAATGGCCACTTTTTCCATTAATGCTTTTGAAATACCCATGGCATTAATTGGATAGGCTGCCTTGTCAGTACTTAAACAAATGACTTTTTTTACTTTATTGGCTACTGCAGCATCAATTACGTTTTGTGTTCCAAAAACATTGGTTTTTGTAGCTTCTAAAGGAAAAAATTCACAAGAAGGTACTTGTTTTAATGCTGCAGCATGAAATACATAATCTACTCCGCGCATAGCTCTTTCAACACTTGCATAATCCCTTACATCTCCAATGTAAAATTTCAATTTATCATTTTGCAATTGATTACGCATGTCATCTTGCTTTTTCTCATCTCTAGAAAATATTCTGATTTCATCAAAAATATCTAAGTGTAAAAATCTATTTAGCACTGCGTTTCCAAATGAACCAGTACCACCAGTAATCAAAAGTTTTTTATTTTTTATCATTTTGATTTGATTGTTTTGAAGTTGTTTTCCCAACTAGCTGTCATCAATAATAAAAATAGAATGTTTTTAAATTCATTTCCATCTATTTTTTCTTTATATTTTTTAATGATTTTATTATCAAAACCAAACTTATCAGAAAAGTCCAAATTTAACTTTTGTTTTAAATATTCTGAATATTTACTTTTAAACCAATCTACTACAGGTAACTGAAAACCTTGTTTGGGAGCATCCATAAAACCCTTTGGAAGTTTATTTTCAAATAATTTCACTAAAAGATATTTCATTCCAGATGAATTATAAGACCCTTTTCCTGTTTTATTTTTTAAGGATTTTGATTTGAAGTTAAATTTAAAATGTGGTGGCAAACTGAAAATAAATTCAATCAGTTTATGATCAATTAATGGAAATCGTACTTCAATGGATTGAGACATTGAAACAACATCCATATCTCTCAGTAATTGACTTAACATAAATGACCGAATCTCATAATAACTTAATTTATTGAATAAATTCCCTTGATAATTAAATTCATCAAATTTATAAAAATCTTCTAAATCCTCTTCCAAACTAATATTACTTTTAAAGAGTTTATTCGCTTCATGTGTTGACATGATGAGTCTATTTGACCAATAATTCAATTTTATGTTTGAAGGATTGCCAAATCTATTAAATAGCTGATTTAAAAATTTAATATTTACACCTTTTTCAAGTCTATTTTTTAAAATCCAATCTGAAATGCAAGTAGGAAGTTTGATTTTTTGTCTTGTTTTATTGAATAAATTTATATTTCTTGGATATCCTAACATTAATTCATCACCACCTAAACCACTTAAAGCAACCGTTAAATGTTCTTTACTTAAATTTGAAACCAAATATGTATTGAATCCATCTATTGATGGTTGATCAATAGCATTTAGGTAATCATTTAAATATTTATCAATATCATTTACGTTAACTTTTTCACAATTATTTTTGTAACCTAAAAAATTTGATATTGATTTTGCTTTTTCAATTTCATCAAAAAATTTCTCATGATTACCCGTAAAACCAATTGTAAAAGTTTCAACAGATTTTACTTCAAGCACTTTTAGTTCCGCCAGAATAGATGCACTGTCAAGTCCACTGCTTAAAAACACTCCAACTTTTCTATCAGATATCATTCTTAGGCTAATTGATTCCTGATACAATTTCTCGAATTCAATACAAGCTTCTTCAAAACTACCAGTAAAATTTTCCTGAGTTGGAAAATCCCAATAATTGCTGATAGACAACACATTGTTTTTAACTGTAAAATAATGCGCTGGCGGTATCGATAGAACACCTTCAACCATTGTATTAGGAAATTGTATTGAACCGTACATAAATAATTGCCTAAGTGCTTTTTTATTTATTGTTGTATTAATTAAATCACTTGAACAAATTGATTTAAGTTCTGAAGCAAAAATAAAGTTGTCCTGACCCTTAAAATATAAAAGTGGCTTAATACCCATTCTATCTCTTGCACCAAATATTTCTTTTGTTAATTTATCATATATAACAAAAGCGAACATACCTCGCAAATGTTCTAACATTTTAATACCAAGATTCTTGTAAAGCAATAATAAAGTTTCAGTATCATTACCTGAACTAAAAAATTCATTTTTTAAAAATTCATTTTTTAAGGATTTGAAATTGTAAACTTCACCGTTAAATACAATTACATATCGTCCCTTATTGTCATACATTGGCTGATTACCATTTTGCGATAAATCAATTATAGAAAGCCTAGTATGCCCCAACGCAATATTTTCTTCACTAAAAATACCATGACCATCTGGTCCTCGATGATTTAGTGCTTTCACCATTTTATTTATGCTTAGATCATTCGCACCAGACCCCAAAATTCCAGCTATTCCACACATGATAAAATCTCCTTTGCTATTATTTCAGAAGGTTTTAAACCCACTTTATTTTGCTGAAAATATTCGTTTATATCATTTGCATTTTCTTTCGTACTGTTTAAGTTCGATTGCAAATTTTCAAAGTAATTCTGTAATTGATTTTCGCTTGTGCAATGATTTGTAAGTCCATCTTGTATAAAATCTGCTTCTGAATAAGCCTTTTCGTAATCTATGGTTATTACTTTTTTACCAAGAGCAATTGCCTCTATAACACTTGTTGAAGCGCCTGAAATTATCAAATCAAATTCTGTAATTAGTTCCAAGGTATTTTTATTTGCGGCTTTTAGCTCTTCGTTTGATAAGAACTTTATACGACTGTTTTCTACAATATTTTTTGAAAAACCATCTTTTGGATGCGGCTTTAAAACAAAATTTATTTCTGTGTTTAGTTCAGACAAGCGTATTAATGATGTTAAAATTTCTTTGTGATGATTTAATGTGTAAGAATGCCCTGGGCCAGAAAGTAGTATCAATACTTTTTGATAAAACATCTTTGATAAATTTTTATTGAACTCCAAGTTTTCGAGGTATGGAGCACCAGAAACAAGAAATTTTGTATTTGATAAATTTAATGTTTCCAAATGATTTTTTGTTCGTTGTCCATATACAAAATAGTTTCCAACTAATATTTCTCTGTACAATGGATTTAAACTATTCATACTTCCGTGTTGGATACAAAATGTTTGCACATTTTTTTCTGTTGAGGTTATTGTTAAAGCCCTATTTTCCAATATTAAATCATTTCCTAAAATGACTGCCTTTGGCAAAATAAACGAATGAATTACTTTACTTAATTGGTTGAAATAATTTGCTCGATTATAAATTCGTTTTTCCTTGTTATTTGAAAAAAAATTGGATAATGTAAATACTGGAAGTTCAATAAATTTAAAACCATTTTCAACTATTTCTTTCCTTAACCTACTTTTTGTTGAAACAAATAAAATGCTGTGCTCATCAGTTTTTTTAATGGCTGTTGCCACGGACAACATTTGTTTTAAATGTGTTTCATCTAACGGAAAAAATAAGAATGTTTTTTTTTTCTGAAAGATAAATAGAAAAAATGTATTGATACACTGTGTTAAACTTTTTAAATTCGATTTTAAATTGAACGAACCCGCGTCTTTTTCATTTAACTTATCAATTTGAATAATAAAATCAGATATGCCAATTTGAAGCAATTTTTTATTTAAAACCGAGTTTTCTTGGTACTGTTTAAATAAGTTATATTTATCTTCAATCGACAAGCTGTTCTTTCTTTTTTAAAACTATTTAGAATTGATATTTATTGAACTTAAATTCAATTAACCAATGATTGGTAAATTGCCATGACTTTTTTTATATTTTTATCAGCATCATACCTGTTTTTTGCTTCTAAGTATGCCTGCTCACTTATTTTGTTATACAATGCTTGGTCATCTAACAATAGGTTTATTTTATTGGCTAAGTCATTTGAATTTCCATTCTCAAATGTTAATCCTGTTTCTCTTTCAATAATTACCTCTTTGGTTACCTCAAAATTTGTAGCAACTGTAGGAACACCCATGGCTTGTGCTTCAATAATTGGTCTAGAAAAGTGAGGAACTGTTGCTGGCCAAACCAATATATTTGATGATGCTAACAATTCAGGAATGTCATTTCTTAAACCTATAAAAGTAATATATTTTTCTAATTTGTACTTTGAAATAAGATTTATGCATTTATTTGACATACTTTTATTCCAATTGAACCTTTGGTTTTTTTTATTTGGCTGATTAGGAGGATACCCGACAATTACAAAGTGAATATTTGAATTATGAGTTATAATTTGAGGTATAGATTCTATTAATACATCAGCGCCTTTACTATGAACAACACCACCTAACATTAAAATTATTTTAGTGTCATTAGAAAGATTCAATTCTTGGTGAAGTTTATCTTGGACAGATTCTGAATTGAATTTTTCAAAATTCAGGAAATTGTAAACTATATTACCTTTCTTAGGATTACCTAAAGCCTTCAAATCCTGTTTTGAGATTGCAATTATTTGATTTGCACAATTCGATATGATTCTTGTAACAATGTGTCTTCTTATACCAAAAACTCCCTTTGAAATAGGTTCTCTCACATGCCATACAACATTTTGTTTAATTTTTTTACATGCTAATCCTACAGCTAACATAACAGAAGTATTTATGTGAATTATATCTACTTTTTGATTTAACAAATATTCAGCTATTGATCCTACACTTTTTAGCATTTTTACAAACTGGAAAATAGGCTTTAAAGGTATTCGACCAATCCATTTAATTTTACCATTTTCAGCATGCTGAAAGTGAGTAATTCCAAACAAATGATCTATTTCTATATTATTGTTTTTGAATAAATCAGAGGCTGGCCCCTCTTTATCTAAAAATAATACTTTTGATTGAAATTGATCTTTAGGTAAATTTTGAATCGTAAACAACATACTATTTGTTGCACCGCCCAAAGCAGTAGTATGATGTATAAATAAAATATGTTTCAATTTAAATTATATAGGCTTAACTAAAATGGCCTGTGCGCCTAGTGAAAAAATATTAGAAAACATAGATCGCTGAACCCATTTATATCTATAAAGTAAGTTCAAAACTTCTTTAATTAAAGATTTTGAAACAGGTATAATTTTAAATCGTTTAATGATAAACCCTGCAACCAAAGCTTCATCACAAAAGCGTTTGTGTGTCATTGAATTCAAATCACCATATGTTCTGATATCTTTTAGCTTTTGGGGATTATTTTTCAGCTCGGGATATGCTTTTGCCACATAAACATCTTCTTTACCAAGTCGAATCAATACATTACAAATAGTTTTTTCAGAAAATAATATATTGGCCCATGGCAATTTTAGACCATGTTTTAAATGAGTACCCCACTTACTGTAAATAGAATTAAAAGAGGGTATCACTAATTGCCCTCCTGGCTTTAAAATTTTAAATGACTGCTCTAAAACTAATGCCGTCTCCATAAAATGCTCAAAGACATTATCGGCTATAATTAAATCGAAACTATTTGGTTGAAAATTCATATCATATGCATTCATTTCCAAGAATTCGAGATTAAAACCATTTTCTTGTTTAATATTCATCCCTTCTTCAATCTTTTTCTTAAATTTCCTGCCAATATCTAAATGAAATGTATTCAAATCAATACCTATTACTTCTTTAGCACCATTTACAATTAAAAATGTTGCTATTCCACCTTGTCCACAACCAATCTCTAGTATTTTTTTTTGATAAAAATCATATGGAAATCCAATTCTACTACATTTTAAAAACTGCTTTTCCATCGCGTAATTTAAATGAAATTCTTCGGAATCAGGATTTTCACCCAATTCCGTTTTATGTTTTGCTACTGGTGATTTCCAACTTTTCACCAACTTATAAAGGATTAATTCAGATATTCTCATTTTGATATGGTCATTAAATTTATTTATAATTCTGAGTAGTTATTTTAATTTTTTTAATATAAAATTTGTTTGCTTTGAATTTATAAAGAATAACATAAGAATAAAAATTAATGCAAAAACTATTAACATTTTTAAGGCAATAGTTGTTTCTAAAACATCATTAACCAAATAGCCTAAAGCAGGAATAGAAATTAAAATACTAATTATAATCAACCAATTGTACTTGATAGGATATAATTTTTGTGCGTACACTAAATTTCCTATTGCCATTACCAACCAAGATAAAATAATAGATATGGCGGCACCTGGCAATCCCAAATGTGATATCAACCAATTATTACATAACAAAACAGTTAGCAATCCTGCACCACTTATAAAAGGTCTATAGATTGGGCTTTTGGCAAATTCTAAACCGGATGAAAACATAAAATACAAACCCTGCGCAAATGGAATTAAGGCTATATAAAACACATAATTAGATGCCTGATGATATGATTTTGCAGTCATCAATTTTAAAATATCTCCTCCAAAGAATGAAATAAGCAAAACGGCCATTCCAAAACCAATTACAAACAAATTCATTATTCTACTGAATGTTTTTTGAGGATCTTTATCTTCTTTCAATATTTTAAATTTATATGGCGCATAAGATTGCATAAACATTCCTAAAACTAAAGTTAGTGGTAATGTAAATTTCATCCCAACTGCATATAAACCAAGATCGTTGAGAGATAATAATTGCTTAACTGACCATTGAGAATATAAGGGAATTGCAAATGCAAATATTTGATGTGGAAGTGAGGGCAAACAATAATAAATAAGTTCTTTAGAGTGATTCCAATTATAATCTGAAAATTTTGGCACATGGGTAAATAATACTAAATATATTGTTGATATTAATGTACCAACCAAATTGCCAAGTAATGCACCAACAACACCATATTTCAATACAACAACAAAAATTAAGGTAGAACCTACAGAAGCTAAAACATTGATTAAACTAGATATAGAAATGATTTTAACCTTTCTGTTTATTCTGAGAAACGCTCTCGGAATGGATGAAATACTAGAAAAAACTGCATTGCCAATTGACAAAAATAAATACAGTATTGGACTTGTAGAATCTAAAGTGAATGTATTGATTGGATTTGCAAATAAAATTAAAATTAACAGGAAAAATAATATTGAAATAATAGTAAGTATTTGGGCATTTGTTACATATTTTTTTTGAACTACTTCGTCTTTACTCATGCCTACATATCTATAGGTAGCAGAGTCAATACCAAATGTCATGAAAATACCAAATGAAACAGATGCTAATCCTAAAATACTCAAAATCCCATAATCTTCTGGTGTAAGATAATTAGTATATAATGGAATTAAAAAAAAGCTAACAGCTTGGCCTAAAACCTTGCTAAGTCCAAAGATGGAAGAATCTTTCGCAATGTCTTTTATTTTATTTCTTAGCATCTGCTAATCTCGTTTCTTTTTTCCTTAAATAAATATTCCGCAAATTTAAATTCTAACATATCATTTATATCTACTGATGTTTCTTGTGGCATTTTATAACCTAATGACAATTGACCATAAGTAATCCCCTTTCTTAGATTTTCGGTTTTAAATACATATACAGCACAATTGCGTACATAGATATCTGGCAACTCGTGTGCAGATGTCTTTTGGCCTTCATCTACCAGCCATGGTTGCAAGGTATTTCCATCCATTGTTTTCATCTTGTGCGGATGAATCATATGTGATAGCTTTACAACACTTACAGCCGAATCCGCTTTGTCATTATTCATGATTAATTCTATGGTAGCATCAATATCACACCCAGCTCTTAAGGGAGAACTTGCTTGAATAATTACGACCAAATCAAAAAACATATTTATTGACTCATAATATTCTAATGTTTGTAACATATAATCAATTGCAGGAGATTCATCTCTAGCTAATTCTTTTGGACGCTCCAAAAAGTCAATTCCATTTGTCTCGTATTTAATAGCTATTTCTTTTACATGTGGCGCATCAGAATTAACTACTACTTTATCTATTAATTTAGAAGCCAGCGCTTCTTGAATGGCTAAATCTAGTAAAGTTGTATTTGCAAAGGCCCTGAAATTTTTATGAGGCACTCGTTTTGAACCTTCTCTAGCAGGTATGATAGCTAATATTCTCATTATCTAAATTTAAAACTATTTTTTTGCTACAGCATTATAAGGTACATTACCAAAATAATAATCTTCTATACGTTGTAGAATTTTAAGCAGTGAATTGCTGTTATTTAGATTTAGTTTCCTAAATAATATGTAATATAAATATCTAATTCTTCCTAATTTTGTTTTTGGTTTACTCTTTCCATAAACTCTTTCTATAATTCTTCTATAATTAAAGTACTGTGGACGAATGCATTTCACACTAAACCCAGCTTTTTCAAGATATTCTGTCCATTCTTTTGAAAAAAAAGCATGCTCATGAGCAAATTCCATTTCTTGCGTAATATCATGTTTCAATTCTGGTTTCAATACACTCAATGTTCGTTCGTTTAATATATAAAATAAACCACCAGGTTTTAATATTCTGTAGATTTCTTTAAAACTTATTGATGGGTCATCAACATGATGAAAGGTAGCAGATCCAAACACAAAATCGAAAGATTCATCTTTAAAAGGAAGTATGTTCATATCTTGCCTTACTCTTTCATAATAAAAATTATTGTGTTTGATTAGAATCTGGGAAGATTCAAACAAAAAAGGATTAATGTCCAATTCAACACAATTATTATTATTATGTCTAAAATATTTTATCAAATCTCTTCCAGAGCTTCCACCAATTTCAAGAATAGTAGAATTTTTCAAATTTAACTTCCCTAAAAATTCATCCATGGTACTTCTTGTATATGTATCATAATAATCAGATTCTGTTAAACCCAATGCTTCATTCACTAAAAAATCCTCGAGCTCATCCTTACCAAATTTATCTTCAAGTTCTTTTCTACTAGAATAATTATGCATCATCTCCTGTTGTATGTAATTATCATTAGTATCTAAAAAATTCATTACTCCATTTTCAATAGGATATTCATTAATGCCACATTTTAGAATGCCATCTATAATTTCATCCTCAGACTCTTTAATGATTTTTAATTCTAATTGCCCTCTCGTCTTAGGGCATTGCAAAATTGGTAAAATTTCTTTTTTCATATTTATCTTATATTTTATAAAAAAATTTGCTAAATAAAATTCCTTACAATTAATATCGAAAAATTCATAAGTACAATTTATTAATTAGTAGGTTTTTATGAATAATATTTATTTTAAAGTAAAGTATTCCAAACTATAATATTTTTATTGTAAGTTACATATTAACATAAAATCTACAATAACTTAAAACAATTAATTCTTGGGATTCTCAACATTTTATGTAAAATAGACAATAAGAATATCCCAATCATTTTAATTTACCAATTAACCAAAAATTTAAAATGCCTCGGAGAAACCAAATTAACTTTTTAAGCAATCATTTAAAGAGTATTTCAAGCACAACTTAAAATATAAATTGTTGAAAATTTTGTTTGAAAAAATAATTAATCATAAAAATAATTATTGTACGTCGTCAAGTTCATTAGGAAAAGTGTTAAACAAAACTTGAGAATTTCCTAAAATTGGAAGCAAATATAAAAGTATAAAAAGTTTCTGTACTTCATATCTAATTATTGATTTTATTCAAATCTATCCTCTCTTTTAATTTCTCAACCATAAATAACTCTGTTTTCGAAAACGATTCCCATGTATTGCCGCCTATGTGTGGCGTAATGATTAAATTATTGTTTTGAGATGCGTATGCTATCAATTTATTTTGGGTAATGTCAAATTCATTTTCAATTACATCTAATGCAGCACCTTTTATCTTTTTATTTTGTAGAGCTTCTAATAATGCATCACTATCCACAACCGCACCTCTTGAAGTATTAATAAAAAAAGATGTAGGTTTCATTTTTTCAAAAATGCCTTTGTTAATTAAGTGATGAGTGCTTTGTTCGTAATTCACATGAATACTTAATATATCAACCATTGAAACCAATTCCTCAATTGAATTTGTTTTTGCACAAATAGAGTTATCAAATTCTACCACATCATATCCATAAACCTCTGCACCTAATGCGTTAAAATATTGTGCAGTTATTTTTCCTAATCTGCCAACACCTAAAATGCCCACTTTTTTTTCAAAAATTTCGTTTCCTTTAAACAAATCTCTTTGCCAATTGTGGTTTTTAACTGAATCTACGGATTGTGGTATTTGCCTTAAAAGTGCTAGTGTAAGTGCAAGCGTATGTTCGGTTGTTGCTCTCACTTTCTTTAAAAATTCTTTTTCGCCTTTAAGCGACAAAACTTTTATTCCTCTTTTTGCGCAAGCATCTAAATCTATATGATCAATTCCTGTAACTGGACAAAGAATGTATTTACAACGATTGTTTTCAGGAAAATCAGTTTCTTCAATTTTAAATTTTAGTCTGAACCAAAATACATCGTAATCCTCTAAACATTTTTTTAGCTCAGTTTTTTCAGTTTCAATAACATCAACCATTGCAATTTCTTTTAATTTAGAAATTACACTTTCGCTAAAATTTTCAGTTTCTGCTATTCTTATTTTGTACATACTAACTCAATGAATAGGTATGTGAGTTATTCTTACCAGCGGGAGCATCATTGGTGTCAATCCTTTTAAGTAAAAAAGGTTGTTGCTTAAAATCTTCATTTTCATTAATACCTCGCCACATGGTTAATGCAAAAACTGCATTCAAATCAATAAAATGTTCTGTGGTACTTACGTTTACTGCTGCCGTGCTTCCATAAGGATATGAAAAAGAAAGTATAGGTTTTTGCGTAAGCTGCTCTAAGAAATTTATTGAGGTTAAAATATCATTCTTTGCATTATTACTTTGTGCTAAGGGAATATGCGCATGACCATGTGAACCAAGCATATTGGCATTTGCCAAGTGTTGTATATCCGATTCATTCATGTAAAATTCATTCGAAAATATAGACTCATTTGGAAACAATTGATTAAAAGTGTTATTTATGAATGAATCTTTTGCTTCGCTTGTCCATTTAAAATTTAATTGGTATTTAATTTCTCTGGCAAGTTCATTGTCGTATTTGTATTGATTTACGGCTATTTCTTTATCAATTTGGGTGTATTCATAAGAAGGCTCTTTCTGCAATAATTTGATAAGCTCATTATCTTCGATGTTTGCTCTTATAAAATGTAATTTATGAACATCTAAAACTTTGCCTTCCATTATTGGCATTGTAGGTACATAAAATATTGCTGGTATATTGTTTTCAGTTAGCCAATTAAACGCAGACATTTGTTGTTTTAGTCCGTCATCAAAAGTAATTAAACAATACTTGCCTTCTGGAAATTCTTGTTCTTGAATTAACTTAGCCAAGTTTGTTTGACTAATAAATTGGTATTCTTTTGAAATAACTTTCAACTGATTTTCAAAAAATGCAGGCCTTACAGGATATATACCTGATTTGTACTGTTGATTTCCGTAATAATGAAAGTTAACAATTAATAATTGCATCATTAAAAATCACCTTGAACATTCAAACCTTGTTTAGTTTTCACTGTTCGTTTTTGTGCTTCAAATAATTTATTTTCCTTGGTTTGAAAACGGTCACCTTCCTTTATTTTGTTCATCAAAGAGTTTCCATTTTCATCATTGCAATCTTCGCAATATAAAGTTCCACCTTCAACAGCAATTGCTAAATAATGCAACTCATCTGTTTTTCTAACCCTAAATATTAAACCAAATTGGAAAGGATGAAAATGTGCATCTTGTTGAAAAAAGCACTTTTTTAAGTGTACTTGTTTTCCTCTCCAAGTGGTCAATGCACCTAAGTAAGGCTCATCGAAAGCGCGTACAAATAGTTCAATATCATTTCCCGTCCAACTCCAATTTATCCAAGCATTCAAATTTGTTTTTAATCTTGGCCAGTAAGTTGATAAGTAATGTGGTTGCTCAGATGTTTTTAATAAATCAATTTCTTGTTTAGCCCACATCAAACAAAGTTTAGTAACTAGTTTTTCTTGCTGTTGATTATAATGTATTAAATAATCTTGCGGATAATGACATTCTACTGGATAAATAAATTCTTCGGATAAAAGAATGGGTCCTGCGTCTGGCTTACTTACCATTTTATGAATGATTGCATTGCCTAATCTTTTTTTATTCATAATAAGCCAAGAAACAACCGTTCCACCTCTGTCAGTTGGTAGTGCCGTTCCATGTATATTCAATATTCCATTTGGTTCAAAAGCTTCTAAAAACTCTTTATCCATAATCCAAGGCGCACCCGCAGAAATAATTAGTGTTTTATCTTTTACTTTTAATAATTCATCTTTAAGTTCTTTTAATGAATCTAATTTAGAGTATTCTTGCCCAATTTCAGGGATTTCTAAATTGCTATAAACCTTAAAAGCAATATGATTGCTTTTTAATGTTTTACATAAATTGATTACAATTTCGTTGTGGCCTATTATTTGAATCATACTTTTTTACGTAATATCAATTCCCTGTAATAACAAATCCTTTTGTCTTTCTGCAAATATTTGTTTTACAAACCTACCAATTTTCACGGGTACAATTTTACCTCCTAATGATAACTTGAAGTCTGAAATACCTGATTTTTCATTTCCACTTAAATCAACACCACCCAAATCAACAAATTTAAAACCTTGCTTTCTTGCGTAATCACAAATTTCTATAACAAGTCTTTTTGCCGATCCGCCATAAATGGTTCCATTTAGTTTTGGATTTTTATTAATTCTTTTTGTGGAATAAATTCTGCTTACTCTCACTGTATCTCCTCCTGTATAACAAGACATTCCTGAAATTAACTCTCCTTCAAATGAAGCAGTAAATAGAAGGCATTTTTTTAACTCAATTTCAGGAACTGGAAACCAATTTCTCGCTTGTTCGGCAATTTTGTAAAACTGATAATATTCTTCAAAATTTACGTAACCAAAATGAAACAATAATCCTTCTGTTCTGAAAGTTCTTCTGTATTCATTTCTACTAGTCGAATTAAAATTATTTACAATTTCCTCATTCCTCAATTCCAAATCGAATAAACAAGCATTCTTGTCAAGAATCTTAAAATCAGAATCCTCAAAAATTCCATCATAACTTACCACAAATGCATAATCAAAATTTGATTTTAAATCGTTCGTTGTATTTTGGTTGATTCCTGACGATAGAAGTCTACAATACTTTAAACCTTCGTATTCAATCTCTAACATTTTAATACATTAGTTTTTTATCAAATATTAGTGGCAATTCTGCAAGCAGGTTTGCTATTTTTTCACCAGCAGTTCCATTACCATAAATTGTGTCACTATGTTTATGCCCATTTTCTATTTGTTTAAGAATGGCATTTTTAATACTTTCTTTATCATAATTTACATCAATCACATTTGCACCTCTGTCTCTTCCAGATTGGCGGCTTCCAATATTTACAACTGGTACACCTAAAAATGCACATTCACGAATACCTACACTTGAATTTCCAATTAAGCAATCAGCATTTTTTAATAATCTTAAAAAATCATTTGGTTTCATGTTTTTGAAAAAATGAAAGTTTGATGCGTCTTTTGTTTCTCTGAAAACACGTATGCCTTTTGATGTTCCATCTGCACCAGCATCAACATTTGGCCAAAACCACAAAATGGGTTTGTTTAATTCGTGTAATGCTTCTAATGTAATTTCTATATGATTTCTAGATGACTCATGTTCAGTAGTAACTGGATGTTGCATTACCACCAAATAGCCATTACTTAGGTCAAGTTTTTTGCCTGAGCCACTATATTTTTCAAATAAATCAAAATCAAATGATGGGTTTTCTAAAACTTCGGCTGCTAAATCAATGCTCGGACAACCAGTATTAAAGACCATTTCAGGATTTTCACCTAATTTTATTACCCTTTCTTTTGATGAATCAGATGCTACAAAATGATAATCACTCAATTTTGTAATGGCATGGCGTACTTTTTCGTCTATGTTTCCTGTAACTTCTCCACCTTGTACATGTGCCAAAGGAATATTCATGTATGAAGCGGAAATAGCAGTAGCCATTGTTTCAAAACGATCGGCAACTGTAACAACAACATCAGGTGAAAGATTATCAAAAACAGTTGATAATTCAAGTATTCCTATTCCAGTAGTTTTGGCAGCTGCAGTTAAGTTTTCACCTTCTAAAACATTGAAAACTTTGGCACTTATAGTAAATCCGTCATTTTCAATATAATTAACCGCTGAGCCATATCTATCTAATAATGCTGATGCAGCAATTACCAATTGAAGTTCAAGGTTAGGATGATCCTGGATAGCTTTTAATGCGGTTTTTATTCTGCTGTAACTGGGTCTTGCAGTTACTACTACACAAACTTTTCTTTTATTCGTCATGTGATATCATTTTCATTGATAAATGAATTGGCTGATAAGTCATTATTCCATTTTTTACCTATAATATTTTCAAAATATTTTGCTGGAATACCTTTGTCTCCTGGTTTTTTGCTTTCTAATTCAGTACTTGAGATAAGATTACCTTTTTTTACATCAACTTTGGTTGCCAAAGATTTACCAAACATTGTTTTTATTTGAGAAAAATTAGTTATATCTTCTTTTAATTGAAGAGTATTCAATGAAATATTTATTGCTCTTACTCCATTAACCAATTGAGAAATTTGTTCTATATTTAAGGAAGCCTTTGCATCTGGACCGAACATACTATGATTGAAAACAGCATGAAATTCTAGAATTTCAGCACCTAAACTAGTAGCAGCTAAACAAGCATATATGTCACCTGAATGGTCTGAAAAACCAACTTCAATTTGATATCTGTCTTTCATTTTTTGCATTACACTTAAACCCCACTGCTCAGGTTGGGTAGGGTAGGCAGTAGTACATTGTAATAAACTAATTTTATTGTTGTATTTTTTTAGAAAATTAATTGAATCATCTAATTCATTCCAATCACTCATTCCTGAAGATAAAATGATTGGTTTTCTAGTTTTGGCTATTGCATCTAACATTAGAAAGTTAGATAATTCTCCAGATCCGATTTTATATCTTTTAACATTTAGTTTTTCCAATAATTCAACTGCTTCAATAGAAAATGGAGATGAAAGAAATTCAACTCCTTTATCTTCACAATGTTTTTTTAAACCCACCCATTGTTCTAACGTGAACTCCATCCGTTTCCAATAATCAAAACGAGTTTTGTCCTCATAACTAAAATTAACTCTGAATTGCTCAAATTCACTACTTTCAGCATTTGCAATATGAGTTTGAAACTTTACAGCATCCACACCACAATCAGCCAAGGCGTCAATATAACTGTGCGCTATACCCAAACTCCCTTCATGCGCTTGCGCTATTTCTGCAATAATTTGAGTCATTACTTAGCTGATTTATATTCTTTAATAGTTTTTGTTAATTGTTTCTCTATGTCAGCATCAGGTAAATAACCTAATATTTTTTTAGCATTTTCAATATTGGCTAAACTGAACATGATATCTCCATTTCTGTTTGGACCATAATTAGCTTGTGATGTTGCTTTTGTAATGTCCTTAATCATGTTCCATAAAGAAGTTAAATCTGTGGTTTTACCGCATGCTACGTTAAAAACATAGTGTTCGGATTCTGGCAAAGGAAGTACTAAACCATTGGTGTTTATTTGAACTACATTGCTTACAGGTGTAAAATCACGTGTAATTGTTCCATCACCGTTAATTAATGGAGATGTATTGGTTAAGGCAGCTTTTATGAACAAAGGAATAACGGCAGCATAAGGACCTTCAGGGTCTTGTTTTGGTCCAAATACGTTAAAATACCTGAAACCACAGATGGTCATATCATAATTTTTTGCATAAGCCTCAGCATACAATTCATCGGTCATTTTTGTGGCTGCATAAGGTGAAAGCACTTTCCCAACTCTGGTTTCAACTTTGGGTGAATCTTGCAAATCGCCATAAACAGATGAAGAGGAGGCATAAACGATTCGTTTTATATTATTTGCCCTTGCTGCTTCCAAAATATTGATAAATCCATTTACATTTACTTGATGGGAGGTTAATGGGTCAGCAATGCTTCGAGGCACTGAACCCAAAGCAGCTTGATGGCTAATGGCGTCTATTCCTTTAGAGGCTAACAAGCAATCATCCATATTTCGAATATCGCCTTCAATTAATTCAAATTTTGGGTTTGAGAAAAACTCTTCAATATTTTTTTTATGTCCGGTGGCAAAATTGTCTAAAACTCTAACTAATGAAATTTTATCATTTTGTAATAATGATTCAACCAGGTTAGAACCTATGAATCCGGCTCCACCGGTGATTAGAATTTTCATGTTTTTTAATACTTACAAACTTCCGTCAACTAAAGATCTATCCAGCAATCCTTTTACGTCAAAGATGACGTGGTTTGGATTTAGGTAACTATGGATATCAATTTCTTTGAATTCATTGTGACCAACAGCTAAGACAACTGCATCAAATTTGGTATTTGCTGGCAATTCTTTTTGAGTTGTTAAATGGTATTCATGTTTTACTTCTGCAGGTTCAGCCCAAGGGTCAACAACAGTTAAGTTTACATGGTAAGTATTTAACTCGTTTATGATATCAATGACTTTAGTATTGCGCACATCAGGACAGTTTTCTTTAAAAGTAAAACCAAGCATTAATACATTTGCATTTTTTACTTTAATGTCCTTTTTGATCATATGCTTGATAGTTTCATTGGCCACATAAGCACCCATGCTATCATTTAGCCTGCGTCCTGCTAATATAATTTCAGGATGGTAGCCAACTTCTTGTGCTTTTTGTGCTAAATAATATGGATCAACTCCTATACAATGTCCGCCTACTAAGCCTGGTTTGAACTTTAGGAAATTCCATTTGGTACCTGCTGCTTCCAATACATCGTTAGTATTGATACCCATTAAACTGAAAATTTTTGAAAGTTCATTTACAAATGCAATATTGATATCACGTTGAGAATTTTCAATAACTTTAGCAGCTTCTGCTACTTTAATGCTACTGGCTTTATGTGTTCCGGCAACAATAATGGTTCGGTATAACTGATCTACTTTTTCAGCAATTTCGGGAGTAGAACCTGAAGTTACTTTTAATATTTTAGTTACTGTATGTTCTTTATCACCTGGGTTAATTCTCTCAGGAGAATAACCAGCAAAGAAATCGATATTGAATTTTAGTCCAGAAATTTTTTCTAATACAGGCACACATTCATCTTCTGTTACACCGGGGTAAACAGTAGATTCATAAATTACAATATCACCTTTTTTCAATACTTTACCTACAGTTTCACTTGCTTTGTATAAAGGTGTTAAATCAGGGCGGTTATTTTTATCAGTTGGGGTTGGTACTGTAACAATATAGTAATTACAATCTTTTATTTCTTCTAAATTGGTAGTGCATTTAAAACTAGCTGTTTCAGATACATTTGCTAAAGTTGCTTTTAAATCTTCATCACTAATTTCTAATGTTCTATCATGTCCATTGTTTAATTCGTCAACACGAGATTGGTTGATGTCGAATCCAACAGCATGTTGTTTTTTTCCGAATTCAACTGCTAGTGGTAAGCCTACGTATCCAAGGCCGATGATTGCAATTCTGTAATTATTCATGTTATTTTATTTTAGACTTAATGCCTAACAAGGCCAAAAACGGCATTAACAGAATTTTGTAAGCCGCTTTCCACCATATTGCCTTTGCCTTTTTCTCGTCGCCATAATAGCCGTAGCCGTAGCCATAACCGGCCCCGTAGCCATAGCCGGCCCCGTAGCCGTAGCCGTAGCCGTAGCCGTAGCCGTAGCCGTAGCCACTGATACCCCCTTTCAAACCATTCATGACTACAGCCATTTGGTTGAATTTGTTGTCTGTGCGCAGATGTTCGATCAAATTGGACACTGCCGCTTTCGGCGTATAT
>CANKLK010000007.1 GCA_947482805.1 Flavobacteriaceae bacterium | reverse complement strand
TAGGGTTTAGGTGAGTTTCAGAGTTTGAAGATGATAATATCGTTGAAGAGGTTGAAGAAGTTGAAGGGGTTGAAGTAAAGCAGGATTTTCTGAGTGCGTTTATTTTAAATGATAGGGAACAGATTTGGTTTCTCAGGTTTTCAAATGTTTCCTTTTCTGTATAATTCAAGTCAAGTGCAGTGTAGAAGTGGTTCAGGAGTTCAAGATTGCTTGAATAGGCCATTTGGTAAAAATGTGCTTGATCTTTAGGAGAAGATCTGCCGGAACCTTCAGACAAATTTGAACTAATGCTTGAAGCAGCTCTCCTCATTTGACTGGTAAGTCCGAATAGTTCATGTTTAGGAAAGCTTTCAGTGATTTTGTAAACGTTTTTAACCAGTAACCGCGATTCTTTCCAGGATTTTAGTTTTTCAAATGCAAAAATGTAGTCATAGTTCATAGCATGCAAGAACAAATAAATAAGGTAAATGATAATGTTGAAAACACAGGACTAAGAAGTGATTTTCCCCCGGAGAACTTTACTTCAACCCCTTCAACCTCTTCAACCACTTCAACGATCTCATCTTCAACCCCCTCAACCCCCTCAACCCCTTCAACCACTTTAACGATCTCATCTTCAACCCCCTCAACCTCTTCAACCCCTTCAACCCTCAAAGAGTGGGATTTAGAAATAAAACCCCAATCCCACCTCCTCGACATCAACCTCAAGGAAGTCTGGAAATACCGAGATCTCCTCTGGATGTTTGTGAAGCGGGATTTCACTGCACAGTACAAACAAACCATCCTCGGCCCATTGTGGCATTTCATACAACCCCTGTTTACAACAGTGGTATTCTTGGTGGTGTTCACAAACATTGCGAAAATCTCTACGGATGGTGTCCCCCCCGTCTTGTTTTACATGAGTGGAATAACCATCTGGAATTATTTCTCATCATGCCTGAATGCAACCTCCAATACATTTGTGGCCAATTCAGGCATCTTCGGGAAAGTATATTTTCCCAGGCTGGTGATTCCATTGTCTACGGTGATGAGCAATATTGTAAAATTCGGCATCCAGTTCCTGCTCCTCCTTGCCGCAATGTTGTGGTATAAGTTAACATCTTCAACCCCTCTGCCTTCGGTAGACAAGTTCAACCCTTCAATGTTCACAAGCCTTGTATTGATACCAACAATCATCCTCATCATGGCCGGCCTCGGTCTTGGGCTCGGTATCATCATTTCATCGATGACGACCAAGTACCGAGATTTGACCGTGCTGATTGGTTTTGCCATACAGTTGTTGATGTATGCTACACCGGTGGTATATCCATTGTCAACCATCACCAGTGAAAAGTTAAGGTTCTGGATCAACTTGAATCCCCTTACCCCACTCGTAGAGGCCTTCCGCTATGCTATGCTTGGAGTAGGCAGTTTTGACTATGGCAGTTTTGGATACAGCATAGGATTCATGGTCATAGCCCTGTTCATCGGGTTGCTTATATTCAGCAAGGTTGAGAAGACTTTTATGGATACGGTCTAGTTTGATTTTTCAATCTAACTCAACTTCTATAAACATGTCACAATAATAAAGGTTGAAATATTTCAAAGTAATACATCCTGCGACATTTATCTATGGAATGAAGTGATTTGCTATTATCTTAAGTAGAATTATTTTAAAAAATATCAAACTTTACCGTTGCGATTTATTTAAAAAGAAAATTTTTACTTCATTCTCAGAAAAAAGTAAATAAAAATGGTACTAGTAAATTTATACACTGTCCATATAAATTAATTCATTTTAAAATAGGGTTTTCAATTTATACTTTAAATAAATTAAGTTTTTCATTAAGAAGCTGGCAATCATAGGGGCAAGCTATTTACAAATTCCCTTAGTTTTGAAAGCTAAGGAACTTCTACTTGAAACTCATTGTTTTGCATGGGATGAAGGAGCTGTGTGTAAAGAAATAGCAGATTTTTTTTATCCTGTATCAGTAGTTGAAAAAGAAAATATTTTAAAGATTTGTAGAGAAATTCAAATTAATGGTATAACTACAATTGCAACTGATTTGCCAGTTCCCACAATTTCATACGTTGCAGAACAACTTGGACTCACGGCAAATTCTTTTGAAAGCTCATTAATTTGTACAAATAAATGGATGATGCGTAGGGCGCTACAAGAATCCGGAACTAGAGTCCCTTTATTTTTTCATTCTGATAATTTTAGTCAAAATAGTATAGAAAAATTAAAATTTCCACTAATTGTTAAACCGACTGACCGATCAGGAAGTCGCGGTGTCTCTAAAATTGATTCAGAGGAAGATTTTGCTTTAGCATTAAATTATGCAATTGAAAATTCTATTGAAAAAAAAGCAATAATCGAAGAATTTATACATGGAAGTGAAGTTAGTGTAGAAACAATAAGTTGGAAAGGAGATCACTATGTTATTGCAGTTACAGATAAAGTTACCACAGGAGCACCTTTTTTTGTTGAGATTGCTCATCATCAGCCCTCACAAATTTCAGACACTCTTTTAGTGGAAATCAAAAAAGTGACTTTTAATGCTTTAAATATATTGGGTGTAAAATTTGGAGCGAGTCATACTGAACTTAAGATTGACTCCAATGGTGATATTTATGTAATTGAAGTTGGTGGCAGAATGGGTGGGGATTTCATAGGTTCACATCTTGTGAACCTATCTACTGGATATGATTATGTAAAAGGTTGTATAGAAGTTGCATTAGGGGAGTTCACTCCGCCCAAAATTGAAAAATCACAATTTTCAGGGGTATTTTTTTTATGTGACGAAACAAGACAATTGCTACCTTTTTTTGAGAAAGAAAATCATTTTGATTATATCAAAGAAAGTCAATCATGTGATTTGAGAAAAGTTACAAACAGCAACGATCGATCTGGATATTTGATTTATCAATCTGATAGTAAAATTGAATTATTTTGAAAATATCAGTTGTTTCAACGGTTTATTTATCAAAGCCTTTTCTGGAAGAATTTCTGTTGAAAATCAATATAGCTCTTAAAGAAACAAAAATTGACGATTATGAGATTATATTCATAAATGATTCATCGCCTGATGATTCATTGTGTTTTCTATTGGATAAGCGAAAAATTGATAATAAAATAAAGATTGTTGATTTGTCAAGGAACTTTGGTCATCATTATGCAATGCAAGCAGGATTAAAGTATGCAAAAGGGGATCTTATTTTTTTAATAGACAACGATTTAGAAACCGACCCAAAGGTCTTGGTTGATTTTTATAATGAGATGAAGTGCAATGAAAATGTCGATGTGGTTTATGGGTTTCAAGAATCACGGAAAGGTCCTTTTTTTGAGAGATTGTCAGGTAAAGTTTTCTGGTGGGCAATTAATAAGATGTCTGATACAAAAATACCACACAACATTCTTACGGAGCGCTTAATGAGGCGAAATTATGTTGATGACCTTTTGACTCTTCAAGATGCTAATCTTTTTTTAGGGGGTATGATGCATTGGGTAGGGTATAATCAGAAAGGGATTGCCGTGCCAAAAAAAACGCGAAAAGGATATTCTACTTATACCATTAAGAAGAGGATTGAGTTAATGATACAAGCAATTTCTTCTTTCTCTGGGAAACCACTCGAATGGTTATTTTATTTCGGACTTCTTATATCATTATTTAGTTTTCTTTTTATTTTTTATTTAATTGCAATGAAAATGTTGTACGGTCCAAGAATTGAGGTAGGTTGGTCATCGTTAATTGCAGTGAATCTTCTAATACTAGGGATTATTTCTACATTTTTGGGTGTCATTGGGATATATCTATTTAAAATATTTAAACAAGTCCAGGGGCGACCAAATGCACTCATCAAAAAGATATATGAGTAAAACGCTTGCTATATTGGGGTCGTCTCATTTAGGTCAACAGATTGCTCACTTAGCAGTTAGTGATAACCATTACGATGAAGTTGTTTTCTTTGATGACTATACCAAATCAGAAGGTGAAAACAGTAATAAAGTAATTGGAAGTTCTTCAGATCTATTAAGACAGTATAAAAATCAGAAATTTGATGAAATGTTAATTGGTATTGGGTATAAGCATTTGGCTGCAAAAGCTAATATTTACAAGCGATTTAAAAATCTTATTCCTTTTGGTAAAATCATTCATTCCTCTTGTTGGGTTGATAATACTGCTAAAATTGGTTCTGGTGTAATTATTTATCCTGGTTGTACGATTGACTCAAATGTAGTAATTGAATCTAACTGCATAATTAATCTTCACAACTGTATTGCTCATGATAGTATAATTGGGGAAAGTAGTTTCTTAGCTCCAAGGGTTGTAGTTTCAGGATTTTCATCAGTTGGGAAGAAATGTTTTTTAGGAGTGGGAGCAACACTTATTGATAATATTTCAATTGCTGATGATGTTAAAGTTGGTGCGGGAGCTGTTGTAACAAAAAGCTTAACATATGCCGGTTTATATTATGGTGTGCCTGCGAAACTTGTAGTTTAGTTTTATATGTCGATTCCCTTTAATAAACCTTATTTTTCAGGTAAAGAAACACAGTATATCGAAACAGCGGTGAAATCTGGTAAGATTTCAGGAGATGGTTCTTTTACTAGACTTTGCCATTCTTTTTTTGAGAATAAGTATGGCTTCAGTAAATGTCTTCTTACAACTTCCTGTACCGATGCTTTAGAAATGGCAGCTATCCTCATTAACATAAAGCCAGGAGATGAAGTGATAATGCCGTCTTTTACTTTTGTCTCTACTGCAAATGCATTTGCTTTAAGAGGTGCAAGAATAATCTTTTGCGAAAGCCGCTCTGATCATCCCGGAATTGATGAGTCTAAAATTGAGGCTTTAATTACTCCTTTGACAAAAGCTATAGTACCAGTACACTATGCTGGTGTAGCATGTAACATGGATAAAATCATGGAGATTTCAAATAAATATAATCTATTTGTAATAGAAGATGCCGCACAAGCAATTGATAGTTATTATACAAGTTATGATGGGACAAAAAAGCCTCTGGGCAGCTTTGGTCATCTAGCCGCTTTTAGCTTTCACGAAACAAAGAATATAATATCTGGTGAAGGCGGCATGTTAGTTATCAACGATTTATCTTTCGTTGAAAGATCAGAGATTATAAGAGAAAAGGGAACAAATCGTAGTAAGTTCTTCAGAGGCGAAGTTGATAAGTATGGATGGGTTGATATTGGGAGCTCTTTTTTGCCTTCAGATATTATTGCCGCATTCTTATATGCTCAATTAGAAAAACTACAGGATATCCAAGATCGACGAAGTTTACTGTGGAAGCGATATGATAATAATTTTAAAACTAATTTAGAAAACATCTTTGATTTGCCATTAATTCCAGATTATTCCACTAACAATGCTCATATGTATTATATAGTATTTCAAAATGAGACTAGTCGCAGTAATGCAATTAATAAACTGAGAAAAGAAAATATTTTAAGTGTTTTTCATTATCAGAGCCTTCACAAAAGTTTGTATTATGAACAAAGTAACTCATGTGAAAGATTATTGCCACAATCTGATAGATATTCAGAATGTTTACTTCGATTACCTTTTTTTTATGAATTAGAGTTTTATCAAATAGATAAAATTTGTGATATTCTAAAAAATGAGTCTTTTTAGCTTAATAACAATCGCAATAATCCAACATTAAGACAGATAGAAGTTAATTTCAAATCAAACAGGCAAGTTAAATTAATATGATTTTAAAAATACTAGTTTTACTTTATATTCATTCCAATTTATGCTAGACTTATTACTAATAATAAATTCTATATTTTTAATACTAGTATTACTACTAACTTATTTTTCGATTGGAATAGTATTTAAAATAACTACTAGAATATTAATAGGAAAAGAAATTTATTTTTCTGTTTTCAAGACAGTTTTATATGGGCTTCTAATTTTAGTTTTTTTCTATGTTCTAATTAAGTCTACTTATTTATTGAACTCTGTTTCTGTGACATGTCTTCCAATTCTCATTTTTTTTTACGAAAGAAGTATGTCGATAAATGGAGTAATACCAAAAGCGAATAATGAGAATTGGATTAAATTTTCACTTTTAGGCTTTTTAGGATTTCTTATTTTTTATTTAGCAAAATATTTATTTCATTTTTCTAGCCAAATTAATACAGGGTATTCCGACCAGGCTTTTTACCACACGATTGCATCTAGTTTAAAGTTTACTGGAGTAGAGACGGTCAATATTCATACTGGGGAATTACAATTAATTCCAGGAATGATTTATCATTACTGGGACCTTTGGTTTTTAGCATTTCATTATGATTTTTTATCTATTTTAAATCAATTAGGATTATTTGAATCTTTCAACCAATTTGAAATAAATATTTTAGTATTTCAACCAAGTTTATTTTTAATACTTTTTATCGGATTTATTGAAGTGTCGCTTATGACAATAACAAGAAACTTCAGTATTTTGAAATTTAGAATATCTATAATTGTAATAATCTCATTATTGGTGTTATCTCATTCTTTCCTTGAATTTGGTATTATTCACCATCCTAAACAATTTTTAATAGCTTCAATATTTGTCTATTTCATTTTAGAGATATTGCAAAATAAAATCAGAACTATTGATTTCTTTTATTTTTATCCAATACTTCTTTTTTCTTACCCATTACCCGGGGCAGTTTTAATTGCCACCTGTTTTCTATTTTCAATCAATTGGGAAAATATTGCAGCTAATTTTAGTGAAAGAAAGTTTTACTACGACGTTATATCCGTTCTAACTACATGTTGTTTATTCATATTATACTATTTCTTTTATGCACAGACATGTATTCCGCAATTATATTCCCAAAACAAGCCACCGTGGAGTCTGCTAACCGCTGTAAGTAGAATATTTATTTACCATGGATATCACACAATGATTTCGCCATTAGGTGTTTTTATTTGTTTAAATTTGCTTATTCTCTTATTTATTTTCAAGGGTCGAATTTTTAGTAATAATATTTCAAGAGATTGTTTTAAGTACCTTTTAATGTTTTCAATTTTAAATATTTTAGTAGGTCACTTCCTTAGTGCAATAATGTATAATGTTCCAGAAGAGTTTCAGTTCTACAATAACGATTATTTTTCACTTGCATTAATTTTATTACTCGATACTATATTTCTATTTTATCATCTTAGAAAAAAATTGATTTTACCTTTTTCGATTTGCTTTACCTCATTTTTTTACTTCATAAACACATCATTTTACAATAAGCCAAACTTTTACAAGGGTATTTCAATGAGCTACAATAATTATTTTACTTTAAAGAGTAAAAAGTTTAATAAAGATATACCTGTACAAATAGATGACAATCTTGATGTACTATATTCTTTTTCTGATATTATACCTAGTTTTCATAATTCATATTCTCGGCACAAAAAAAATATTTGCCTAAATTAAAGTTTCTCTTAGAAAATTAATTCTAATTTTCTAAGATTATGATATATTTCGATTTACTAAACTCAATAATGCAAGGAGTTAATTAAAATCTTCTACCATTATTTGACATATTATGTAATATGCCTGTTGTAATTAAGGTTGACTCTCTTTATAAACAATACCGCCTCGGCCAGGTCGGAACTGGTACTATTTCCCATGATATCAACCGCTGGTGGTATAAGATTAGAGGCAAGGGAGACCCATACCTGAAGATTAGTGAATCCAATGACAGAAAAATTAAGGGTGATAGTGATTATGTTTGGGCATTGAAAGACATCAATTTTGAAGTGAAGCAGGGAGAAGTGCTTGGTATAATTGGTCGTAATGGCGCTGGAAAGAGTACTCTTTTGAAGATTTTAAGTCGAACAACTGCACCTACAACTGGCAGTGTTAAGATCAAAGGACGGGTGGCCAGCTTGTTGGAAGTAGGAACTGGATTTCATCCGGAATTGAGCGGAAGGGATAATATCTTTTTGAACGGCGCAATTCTGGGAATGACCCGAAGGGAAATTCAGAGTAAGTTTGATGAGATTGTTGATTTTGCTGGTGTAGAAAGATATATTGACACTCCGGTGAAACGTTATTCATCTGGCATGTATGTACGATTGGCCTTTGCTGTTGCAGCACACCTCGAGCCAGAGATTTTGATAGTAGATGAAGTGCTGGCGGTTGGAGATGCTGAGTTTCAGAAGAAAGCATTAGGTAAAATGAAAGATGTCAGTCAACGAAATGGTAGAACAGTTCTTTTTGTAAGTCATAACCTCAGTGCAATAAATAATTTGTGTGATAAAGGGCTCTTGTTACAAGATGGGATGGTTCAGATTTTTGAAAAATTAGAAAAGGTGTTGAGTGCTTACCAACTTATTGGCAAATCATTAAAATCTGGTTTAAACATTGATAAACGTACTGGTAAAGGAGATGTAAAAATAATAGACTTAGAATTAAAATCATCACATGACTCTGGCTTGATTGTTTCCGGTGCACAATTGGACATAATATTTCATTATGAAGCAAGAAATATAGATGAGAATAGTGCTTACGAATTCGCATTGGGTATTTGGAGTGCAAATGATCGGCCAATGTTTATGGCAACAAATCTATACAAAAAACAGGAAATACGTTTGACCAAGCCAATTGGGGTGATAATTATTCGTATCCCCAGAATAGTGTTACATACCGGTTTATATACAATGAACGTTGCAATTCGTAGAGATGGCATTGATCAGGATTTTCTCGAAGCTGGTAAAGTATTTCAAGTAGAAGTAAGTGATTTTTTTGAAACAGGTATCGCTTATCATAGTGGATATGATGGATTTTACAGCGACTTTGATGTAATAGTTCCTTCTTGAATTTATTCAAAATAGTTGATAATACGTAGTATTTTTTTTACAAAGCGTCTGTTGAATTTAGTTTTTCTGTCAGTTAACAATTTTTATTTTGACAAGCTGCTGAAAAAACCATATTACAAGAGAATCCCCAAGGGTATTCTCTTTATGAATTTTGTCCATCAGCGTTTGTTCGGAATAAATAGTACAATTCCATTTTCGGTATACTTTACTAATTTGATTGATGGATATGAAAACATTGTTCTACCACCAAACGATGAAAGCATTAAATTAAGTTTTGCAGTGAGTGGGGGGTGTTATTTTACAATTTTTAAAGGAACCACATTAGAAATAGGTGAAAAAACAATATGGGCCTTCAATGTTTGTATACAAACCGGTAATCATGATTTACTCGACCGTAATATTTATCATACAAAGTCTGTGAAAATAGGAAAAAATTGCTGGCTTGGAAATGGAGTTGTCATTCTTGCGGGCGTTGAATTAGGTGATAATGTTACAGTGGGGGCTAATAGTGTTGTGACCAAGTCATTCCCTTCAAATGTCGTACTTGGAGGAGTTCCTGCCCGTATTCTAAAAGAGATTTGATTTATGTGTGGTATTACAGGTATTATACGCTTTTCATCAAAACAGGTCAACTCAAATGAAATCAAATCTTTATCAGATTCAATTAAGCACCGTGGACCTGATGGTGAAGGGTGTTGGATTCATCCTCAACAGTTTCTGGGACTAGGACATCGTCGTTTGTCCATACTTGATCTGAGTGGGCAGGGAGCTCAACCCATGCATTATGCTGATGGACGTTTGACAATCACATTTAATGGCGAAATATTCAATTTTTTAGAACTTCGTCAAGAGTTAAAACAGAAAGGATATTCATTTCATTCCGATTCTGATACTGAAGTATTGCTTGCAGCTTATCATTGTTGGGGTAAGGAGTGCCTGCATCGATTCAATGGTTTTTGGGCTTTGGCTTTGTGGGATGAACAAACCAAAGAATTATGGATGGCGAGAGATCGCTTTGGTATTAAGCCTCTTTATTACTTGCATCAGCCCGGGGAACAAGTAGTGTTTGCTTCTGAAACACATCAGTTTAAACATCTGGAAGGTTATGATCGACAGCCAGAAGAAAATCATCTCAGGTATCTTTTGCAAAACCCTTGGGGACTGGAAGGATTAGGTAAGACTATTTTCAAGCAAATTGAACAGATCCGTCCAGGACACTACCTCACCATTAAACCTGATGAAACGTTCGATACTGTCAAATGGTGGGATACTGGAGCGGAGTTGGTAACGGTGCCCGATAATTTTGGTGAACAGTCAAAAGAGTTTCTTGCTTTGTTAGAAGATGCTATAAAACTTCGCTTACGTAGTGATGTGAGTATTGCTTCTGCACTGAGTGGAGGGCTTGACTCTTCTGCGGTGTACTGCACAATTCATCAGCTTGTATCAAATCAGAAAAATTTATACCGTTTGCCTTCAGATTGGCAGCGAGCTTTTGTAGCTGTATTTCCCGGGACAGAGCAGGATGAACGTTTGTATGCTGAGCAGGTATTGAATCATAATCATGGGGTTGGCGAGTTTTTTGATATGAATACCAGGAAAGATTTAACGGACCGTTTACTAAGTAGCATAACAGCTTATGATACGGTGTACTCTACACCGTTGTTTATTTTGGATGGTATATATGGCGCTATGCGTTCCAAAGGGATTACTGTTTCAATGGATGGTCATGGAGTAGATGAAATGCTTTATGGTTACTCTCATAATGTTTGGGAGGCCCTTCAGTACGCCCGAACACAAGACGATACTGATTATTCAAATGACGTTACAAATACATATCTTTCAATGTTGCCGACTGATCAACAAAAAACAAAAGCAAAAGAATTCAACAACAATAGTCATTCTTTTTTTCAAAAGCAATGGAGTAGAGTAAAGAGAAAGCTTCAAACAAATGAGCAAGAGCCATCATGGTTCGAACAATTTGATGTTTCAACTATTTCTTTACCCTCTATGCCGGTTCCAGCGCATTTCAACCCAGCAGAGGCCCAGCTTTATTCAACTTTTCATTATAACGTTTTACCCACAATTTTACGCAATTTCGACCGGGGCGCGATGCGTAATAGTATTGAAATACGGATGCCATTTCTCGATTATCGTTTAGTACGTTATGTATTTTCGCTCCCCATGAAAAGTAAACTTGGGGGTGGTTTTACCAAGCGGATTCTTCGGCAGGCAATGAAAGGTATACTTCCAGAGCCCATACGCACTCGTAAGCTGAAAACAGGGTTTAATGCACCATTACAAAGTTGGTATCGTAACGAATTGAAAACACTATTACTGGATGAAGTAAATTCTGCTTCCTTTCTTAGCAGCAATTATTGGAATGGTAAAGTGATTAGAGACTTTACAGAGCGTACTGCTAAGAAAGATAAATGGACTGAAGCGGAAAGTTTTCGTCTATGGCCTATATTAAACGCACATTTATTATTTAATAAATCTAAAAATTAAATGGGAGTTTCTCCATTAAGATTTGCTATCATTGGATGCGGAAGAATTGCCCAACGTCATGCAGAGCATATCAATAGCAAAGCACAATTAACTGCGGTTTGTGATTTTATTCCAGAGAAAGCTGATGCACTGGCGCACCAATATCATGCGAATGTTTATTATTCCATAACTGATTTATTGAAAGATACTAATAGCTTTGATGTTTTATCCGTTTGCTCACCCAATGGATTGCATGCTGAACATAGTATCCTGGGCCTAAATGCAGGTGTCCATGTACTTTGTGAAAAGCCAATGGCTTTAACAGTTTCAGACTGCGGAAGAATGATTCAGGCTGCAGAAAAAAACAACCGTCGTTTATTTGCTATTAAGCAGAATCGTTATAATCCTCCTGTAGCTGCCGTTAAAAAGTTGATTGATGAGGGAAAGCTGGGAAAAATCAACAGCATTCAGCTCAGTTGTTTCTGGAACAGGGACGAAGCTTATTATGATAACTCTTGGAAAGGCACCAAAGATCTTGATGGGGGTACTTTATTTACGCAATTCAGTCATTTTGTGGACCTGCTTTATTGGATGGTTGGGGATGTGGAAGAAGTAAATGCCATGATGGGTAATTATGAACACCAAAAGAGTATCGAGTTTGAAGATACTGGCGTTGTAATCCTACGCTTTACCAATGGTGCAATTGGAACTATTAACTACACAGTTAATAGTTACCAAAAGAATATGGAAGGCTCTTTAACGATTTTTGCAGAGAAAGGAACCGTGAAAATTGGCGGTCAATACCTCAATGAATTGGAATATCAGCTAATTGATGGAATCAAAATCGAGAACCTTCCGGAAGGGAACAGGCCTAATAATTATGGTACTTACATAGGCTCTATGAGTAACCATAACTTAGTTTATGATAACGTGATTGAAGTGCTTGAAAAAGGCGCGAGCATAACTACTAGTGCATTTGAAGGATTGAAAACAGTCGAAATTATACAAAAAATTTATGCAGCAGCTTCAAAATAACCAGCCAAAAGTAAGACAGGTTGGGATTGTTAATGCACAATTTGGCAAAGAGGTAACTATTGTTCATCCGGTGAATATCTATGGATGCAATATTGGAGATCATTCATTTGTAGGACCTTTTACAGAAATTCAGAAAAATGTTACCATTGGTAAACATTGTAAAATTCAATCGCATAGTTTCATTTGTGAGCTGGTAACCATAGGTAGCCATTGCTTTATCGGACATGGTGTAATGTTTGTAAATGATCTTTTTAACGCAGGCGGTCCTGCCAGAGGTGATGTAGCCAAGTGGAAAGAAACAAATATTGGTAATCATGTATCTATTGGCAGTAATACAACAATCTTACCTGTTTCAATTTGTGATAGTGTAGTAATTGGGGCTGGTTCAGTGGTTACAAAGGATATTACAGAATCCGGAATTTATGCTGGTAACCCCGCTAAGAAATTGAGGTCCATCTGATGAAAAAAATTCCATTTGTTGATTTAAAAGCACAGTATCTCTCCATCCGTTCCGAAATAGATACGGCCATACAGCAGGTGCTGGAGCAAACAGCCTTCATAGGTGGCAAAAATCCATTTGTACAGCAATTCGAAGAGTCTTTTGCCACGTACATGGGCATTAATCATGTAATGAGTTGCGGCAATGGAACTGATTCACTTGAGATCTTACTGAAAGCCTATGGAATTGGCATAGGAGATGAGGTAATTGTACCAGCAATGAGTTGGATCTCTACTTCAGAGGTGGTATCTGCTGTTGGTGCTAAACCTGTATTTGTGGATATCGATCCTGTATATTACACGATTGATCCATCTAAAATTCAAGCTGCAATCACCTCCCGGACAAAAGCTATAATTCCTGTCCATTTGTATGGCCAGCCTGCCGATATGGATCCGATTATGCGATTTGCTTCAGATCATAATTTAGTTGTTATTGAAGATTGTGCACAGGCACATGGCGCCTTCTATAAGGGTGAAATGGTGGGCACCATAGGTCATGCTTCATCGTTTAGTTTTTATCCAGGTAAAAACTTAGGCGCTTATGGCGATGCTGGGGCTATGGCTACCAATGATGATCATATTGCTGCTATTTGTCGTATGATAGCCAATCATGGGCAGCAAGGCAAACATAATCATATTATGGAAGGACGCAACAGCCGGATGGATGGCTTGCAGGCTGCAGTACTCAGTGTTAAGCTTTCGCATTTGCATAAGTGGACAATGCTACGCCAACAGCATGCAGAGATGTATACATCTTTATTAGAACATGCTTCTATTGTTACACCACAGGTAAGACCCTCAGGTGCACATGTATTTCATTTATATGTTATGCAAGTGCCAGATCGCACTCAATTAGCACAAGTCTTAAAAGAAAAAGGAATTGAAACAGCGGTACATTACCCGATGTCATTACCGTTTCTTGCCTGTTATCAACACTATCAATATACTGCAGAACAGTTTCCTGTAGCTGCTTCGTTTCAACATAAAATTATATCACTGCCCATGTATGCAGAGTTAACAACTGAAGCCATTGCATACATCAGTGAACAATTAAAACAATTGATTTAATCAGATGAAGGTTTTTCAATCGGCACATACTTTTGCAGCATTTAATCAATACCTGGAGCAGAAGCATCAGATTAGCAGGCAGCAATACAGTTTTGCACAACTGCAGCAAATTCTCATAGCCGAAGGCTTTAATGCCGTGCACCAGCTGTTGCCTGTTTTAGAGCCGGCTAAGGGAACAGGCTTTTTTACACTATGGAATTATGAGCCTATTCAGTTGCAATGGGCTAAAGAAAAAGGATGGGCTGAAAGAGATTTAAAGAACATTCTTTTTGCTCAAATAGAAGAATTTGGTGGTGATGTGTTTTACAATTTGTCGCCTATTCTATTCAAACCAGAGGAAATTAAACAACTGCCGCAAAGTATTATAAAGATTTCATGGTTTGCCTCACCTGAAATAAATAATATTGATTTCAGTGTCTATCACACTCGGTTTACCAATCTTCATTCAGATGTAGATCCGGATGCAAAGCGTGGTTTTCGCAGTCATTCCTTTCAATTAAGCGATGCACCTGTTTTTAATCTATATAAGAACAATGAGAAACGTCCCATTGATGTGCTGTTCTTCGGACAATACCTCGAAAGTCACTTTGACAAACGCAATGCTTATATTGATGAGTTGATTCGTTTGCAGGAGAAACATGGTTTTAATCTTGTATTAGCGTTGATGGCTAACCATAAGTATAAATTTCTGTTGCCATTTAAGTTGCCTATGGCTTTGCATCATAAGTTTAAAGTTTTACAGTTCCCCCCTAAAAAAGTAGCAGCACATGCTTCCCCTGCACTGTTTGGTGCTGATATGTTGCGTCATATCGGTCAAGCAAAAATTGTGTTCAATTGTCATGTGGATATGGCGGGCGATTACAGGGTGAACATGCGCATTTTTGAAGCATTGGGTTGTGGCGCACATATGTTGAGTGATGAAGGCATTTATCCGGAAGGATTAAATGCCGGAGAACATTTTTCTGTATATAAGAGTGTTGCAGAATTGGAAGAGAAAATTCTCCATCTGCTGCAGCATGAACAAGAACGGCGTAAAGTGGCAAGTGCCGGTAGTATTGCTCTTCGAACACATTATTCCAAAGAAAACCAATGGCAACAGTTTCAGCAGATCGTCGCCCAAGTTAGTTGATATGAACAAACAATATCCTTTTCTGGTTCAATTCCCTTCCATTGGTGATCCATCACTGGGATATCTGTCTGTGGCAGAGCAGTTTTGCTCTATTCCCTTTGAATTTTCCCGTGTATATTGGACTTATTATACACCTCATAATGTAATCCGTGGCGGTCATGCTAATATTGATAAAGAGTTGTTACTCGTTTCAGTAGCAGGGGTCATTACAGTTACAACAGAAATGCAAGATGCTATTACTCATACTTTTATTTTAGATCATCCATCAAAGGGTTTGTATTTACCTAAGCTTTGCTGGCACACCATGCAGTATTCTGGAAATGCTGTACAGATGGTCATTGCATCAAACTTGTACAGTGAAGATGATTATATCAGGGATTACTCCTTATTCAAATCATGGAAGTAACTCTTTGCACATTTGATGCTGGATTTCTTGAAGTTTCTTGGAACTGGTTGCAAGATGAAGAGTTGAGCAAGCTAGTGGATGCGCCGTTGACTACAAAGGAACAACAGCAAAACTGGTTTGAAAATTTACCAAAGAGAACTGATTATTACATTTGGGGTGTTTTATATGACATTAAACCTGTAGGAGTGACTGGTATTAAAAATATTAAAAATGACTGTGGCGAATATTGGGGTTATGTTGGCGATAAAAGTTATTGGGGAAAGGGAGTTGGATCATCCATGATGCAATCTGCCATTGCCAAAGGATTGTCCCTACAATTGAAATACCTTACATTAAAAGTGTTAAGGATAAATCAAAGGGCCATAAATCTATATCAAAAGCACGGGTTTGTAGAAACAAAGGCTGATGAAACATATCTCTTGATGGAAAAACAAATTTATCAAGAGATATGAGTGGATTTAAAGATGGATGGATAGGAGTTGCTACAGAGGCCTATGAACAGGTAATGCAACATCCGTATCATATTTTCAATACGGCTTCTTTTGCACAGTTGAATAGTAGTAAGTGTGAAGAAGCTTTTTATTTATTATATAAAGATACCAAGTTTCGGCTTGGTCTTACAGCTGGTATACGGGACGGATTATTTCTTTCCCCTTTTTCATCACCTTTCGGCGGCTTTAGCTTCTTAAAACAAGATGTTCAAATTCCTGTAATTGAAAAAGCCGTAGAGCAATTGGAAGAATTCGCTCTTTCGGAATCCTGTACTGGTATCCGCTTGGTTTTACCTCCTTTGATTTATAATGAAACTTTTCTCGCCAAACAAATCAATGTATTGTACCGGATGGGATATCGTAACAGTAATCTTGATCTGGATTTTTATATACCGTTGCAAAATGGCGCATCCTATGATGAGTTGCTCTGGTACAATGCAAGAAAAAATTTGCGCATCAGCAAGAAGCAGGGTTTTGAAGTAACAGTTTGTAACGAGGATGAAAAAGCGCAGCAAACGATTTATGAAGTAATCAAGGAAAACAGAATCAGCAAGGGTAAACCAATGAACATGAGTTGGGATGAAATTCGCTCTACTGCATCAGTCATACCTACTGATTTCTTTTTATTGAAGCGGGGAGATGAAGATATTGCCGGGGGTATTGTATACAAAACTGCAGCAGGTATTCGGTACGTTCCCTTTTGGGGTGATCGTCCGGGTTATACTCTGCAAAAACCGATGAACTTTTTATCGCAGTATATTGTTGAGTTCTATCGACAGGCGGGTGACCAATATCTTCATATTGGCATCTCTACAGAAAATAGTGTGCCCAACTACGGTTTGTGTGATTTTAAAGAAAGTATTGGCTGTACGATTACTCCCAAGTTAAGTTTTGAAAAATATCTTTAACCTGTCTTATTTTATCTGAATGTTATTTAACTCATTAACATTTCTTCTCTTTTTCGCTATCGTTTTTTGGGTTTACTGGTCCAAATTAAATAAAAATCTTAATTTCCAAAATCTCTTTCTTTTTGCTGCGAGTTATTTTTTTTATGCATGTTGGGATTATAGATTTTTATTTCTTCTCGCATTTTCAACTTTTATTTGTTTTTACACAGGTATTCTTCTCGGAAAACAACATAGCTGCAATAATCGAAGAATAGTTTTGGCTATAAGTGTGGCTATAAATCTTTCATTATTAGTTTTTTTTAAATATTACAATTTCTTCATATTTGAGTTCAGCTCCCTTCTTAGTTCTTTAGGCGTAAATACTCATTTTTGGTCACTACAAATTATTTTGCCTGTTGGCATTTCATTTTATACATTTCATGGTCTTTCTTACATTATCGATGTTTATCACCGAAGGATTCAGACTGTTGATGAATTTATTCCTTATGCTGTTTTTGTTAGTTATTTTCCTCTGTTAGTTGCTGGGCCAATAGAACGAGCTAATCATTTACTTCCTCAATTATTACAACCTCGTCAATTTAATTATTCTCAGGCAGTTAAAGGAATCCGACAGATTTTATGGGGATTATTTAAAAAAGTTGTTATTGCAGATAATTGTGCAACCTATGCCAATCTGATATTTAATAATTCCAATGAATATTATGGCATTGTTCTTTTGCTTGGAGCTGTGTTTTTTGCTTTTCAAATCTATGGTGATTTTTCAGGTTATTCAGATATTGCTTTGGGAGTTTCGAATTTACTTGGAATCGAGCTTTTAAAAAACTTTGCTTATCCTTATTTTTCCCGAGACATTGCTGAGTTCTGGCGACGATGGCATATTTCTCTTTCTTCATGGTTTCGGGATTATGTTTATATCCCTTTAGGTGGGAGTAAAGGAACTCTTTTGACAAGAATCAGAAATACATTTATAATATTTTTATTAAGTGGATTTTGGCATGGGGCCAATTGGACATTTGTTTTTTGGGGGGCGTTGAATGCATTTTATTTTCTTCCTTTTCTTTTGACAGGAAGAAATAGAAATAATCTTGAAATTGTTGCAGCCAATCAACAGTTGCCAACAGCAAAGGAATTTATTCAAATATTGTTTACTTTTTCTTTAACTACAATTGCCTGGATCTTTTTCAGGGCTGAAAATCTTCATCACGCTTTCTCATATATACAACATATGTTAAACGGATCATTATTCTTAAAGCCAACCATCTTCCCTGTCTATATTTTAGTACTTATCGTTTTATTTATCATTATTGAATGGAATGGAAGGAAAAGTGATTTTGCATTGGCGTCTCTCTGCAAAAAGTGGCCACGTCTTCTACGATGGTCATTTTATTTTGTTCTTTTTTTCATGGTACTGGTTTTTGCAGGTAAACAAGAGCAATTTATATATTTTCAGTTTTAGAAGTAAAGTTTTGTGATGTATCAATTTTTAAGGCAACTCATTCGCGCGGCCTTTATTTTTCTCTTGTTTCTAGGCTTAATGTTTGTTATAATTGGCAGCAATAATAAAAGAATTTTTGCTAATGAGTGTATGAAAACAACAGCATTTGTTTTGTTTGCAGGAGATTCTCATATTCAACTAGGTTTGGATGCTAATCTGATTCATAGTTCTAAGAATATTGCTAACCTTGGTGAAGCATATATTTATACGTATGAGAAACTAGTATTTTATTTACAATATAATCATACTATAAAACAAATTTATCTTGGAGTAGGATGTCATAATTTTTCTTCTTACTATGATGGATTTTCACATGATCGATTACCAGACTATTTACCTATTTTTTCTTTTAAAGAGCAACTTAAAAAATCCTATGATGCGCAATATGGTTTTGTAAACATAGTTAGTCCTGTTTTGTATAATGGCATTATCAATTCTTTTAAAAAACCCGGACAGTATACATATTCAGGTGGATTTTCAAATTATAGTTTGAATCGGGACAACAATGACTCTTTAGTTTTGCCAAGAATTAATTCTCAGTTTTATCATTCGAAAGGAAGGCTTAAAGGTTATTCAGATAGTAATATGAAATATCTTAAAAAAATTATTAATCTCTGCAATAAAAAAGGAATTAGGCTATATTTAATTGCAACTCCTTTGCATCCAGAATATAGAAAGAAAGTTCCTTCCTCTTATATTACAAAAAGGAATAACTTTCTTTCCAGGGAGAAAGTAGAGTTTGTCAATTTTGACGAGATGCGAATGCCAGAGGGATCATTTATGCCTGATGGGGACCATCTAACGGCTTCTGACGCAGCTTATTTTACTAAATATCTTAATCAAAAATTCCGATTTTGATCAATATGGTATTAGATCATAACATTCCATTTCTATCATTCACAGATGTAAACAGAACTATTCGAGATGAAGTGCATTCTGCCTTTCAACGGGTATTTGATTCAGAATGGTTTATCCTGGGTAAAGAAATTGAGGAATTTGAAAAAGCGTATGCACAATTTAATAAAGTTCAACATGCAATCGGCATCAGTAATGGATTGGATGCATTACATATTGCTCTTAAAACAATCGGTGTAGGATCTGGTGATGAAGTGATTGTTCCTTCCCATACCTATATTGCTACTGTTTTGGCTGTTTCTTGTGCTGGCGCCACACCTGTTTTTGTAGAGCCCAATCCATTCACCTATAATATTGACGTAACGAAGATTGAAGCTGCAATTACCCCCAAAACAAAAGCGATCATGCCGGTGCATTTATACGGACAGGCATGTAATATGCAATACATTGAAGAAATTGCAGCTAAACATCAGCTCTTTATCATTGAAGACAATGCACAGGCTCATGGTGCCACATGGAATCAAAAGATTACTGGAAGTTGGGGCCATCTAAATGCTACGAGTTTTTACCCGGGAAAAAATTTAGGTGCCCTGGGTGATGCGGGTGGCATTACAACCAATGATAGTACACTTGCTGCTAAAGCTTCGATGCTTCGTAATTATGGTTCTGTAAAAAAATATCATCATGAAGTGATTGGTTATAATCAACGACTAGATGAGATGCAGGCTGCTTTTCTAAGAGTAAAGTTGAATTATTTACATGAGTGGACACAGCAGCGCCAAACTATCGCCGCACAGTATGATGGGCTATTAAATGGTGTAGGAGACCTAGTTTTACCAGCAGTAGCACCTGAGGCCACTCATGTTTATCATTTATATGTAATTCGTACTAAACAAAGGGATGCATTGCAAACTTATCTGCAGAAACAGGGGGTAGGTACACTTATTCATTATCCAATACCTGTTCATCTTCAAGAAGCTTATCAATCCCTAGGTTATCACAAAGGTAGTTTTCCATTGGCAGAGACGATTGCGTCTACCTGTTTAAGTTTACCCTTATGGCCCGGGATGAGTAATGAACAGGTTTTTACTGTGTGTGAAAATATCCGGTTTTTTTTTAACTCAAAATAGTTCTATTATTTATTCTTTAGCAAACTTAAAGAATGTCCAAAATCAGCATTATAGCTCTTTGTTACAATCACACCAATTTTGTAATTGAAACTCTTGAAAGTATTTTATTACAAAATGTTTCTGAATTAGAGGTTCTAGTTATAGATGATTGTTCATCGGATGATTCATTTGAAAAGATTTCATCCTGGATCAAGACCAATCAACTCGCTTGGCGTTACATGAGGAACAGCAGCAATCAGGGTGTTTCAAGAATATTGAATTTTGCAGTGCAGCAAGTTAAAGGTGATTTTATCAAGTTCATTGCATGTGATGATATCTTACTGCCAAATGCTATTTTTAATCTGCTGAGTTTCTTTGAACAACAAACGGAATTCTGTGGGATGGTTTTTGGCGATATGGAAGTTATCAACGAAGCTGGATCAACAATATCAACATCTTATCTTAAGGCTTCTGATTTCTCACCTGAAATATTGAACGGGTCACTTTTTTTACAGCTTTCAAAAAAATGTTTTGTTCCCGCTCCTTCAACTATGGTAAGACGTAATGTTTTTGATCAAGTAAAGTTTAATGAAGAATTGTTATTTGAAGATTGGGATTTCTGGCTGCAATTGTCTAAGTCATACAGTTTTGCATTCGTTAGCAGACCAATTGTAAAATACAGAAGACTCCGGAATTCTTTGTTTCATTCGTTAACGCCTGCATTTCGGTATTCATTAATGAAAATGGCCTTTCAAAATTTACATTTTAACAGCAATGCAGATTATAATTTCAAGAAAATTATAATCGACAATGCAATGATTCATTATATCCATCGTGGTCCGGATGCCAATATTTGGTTATGGCGAAGATTTACCTACACAAGGAGTTTAAGAGACTTTTATTATTTTTTTAAATCTTTATTAATTCATTAAATCATTGCAAGAGCCATTATTTTCTATTGTTATTGCTAATTTCAATCATGCTTTGTATATCGCCGAATGTATTGCATCTGTCATACAACAAACATTCTCGGATTTTGAATGTATCATTGTCGATGATGGTTCTTCTGATGAATCAGTTTTAATTGCGCAAGCACTCATAGAAGAGGATACACGTTTTATGTTAATTATGCAGAAGAATTCAGGTGTAGCAAAGGCTCGAAATACAGGAATGCAGGCGGCAACTGGTAAATATCTTATTTTTTTAGATTCTGATGACCTGTTAAGTATATATTATCTGGAAGAAGCGAATTTGGCTATTAAAAACAGTCCGGATTTTTTTCTTTTCTATACGGGAGCAGAATTTACAGGAAACAAACGAGGTAAATGGGCACTTCCAGGTTATGACTATAAAAAATTATTATTAGGCAGTAATATGATTTATCTTACAACAGTTATACGTCGTGAAGATGCATTGAAGGTAGGAGGTTTTGGTGACTGGATGTCTGAAGGATGGGAAGACTGGGAGTTCTATATACGATTACTTCATGGTGTAGATCAGCATAGAATCATCAAAAGTGAAAAGTACCTTTTTTATTATCGAATCAAGAATTTCTCACGATCTGTCACCATTGATTCAAGTGCGGGTGTAAGAACACGGATGATGAATGCGTGTTTTTTAGCAAATAGTTCAATTTACAGGGGATATTTCCCAAATTTTATTGACTCTTTATCTTCTGTTGACTATTATAGCAATCTAAGCAGAACCAACTTGTTCAAACTTTTTTTTAAGTTTAAATTACTGTTCAATTAATGATTTCGGTAATTATTTGCAGCCGTAGCGGTACTATTTCAGAAGAATTGAAACAAAATATTGCATCAACAATTGGTTGTGCTTACGAACTGGTAATTGTAAAGGGGGGCAATTCAATTTTTAAGGCTTATAACGAAGGGGCAGCTGTGTCGTCAAATAACCTAATTTGTTTTCTACATGAGGACGTCTTGTTTTTGAATCAAGGATGGGGAAATGAGCTGGCTTCGGTTTTAAAAAAGCATAAAGCAGGACTTGTTGGTCTTGCCGGTTCTATATATAAATCAGAGATACCTTCTCCGTGGTGGCTGGTTAATCCACCTGATTATGAAGTAAAATTTGTTAATCATTTGATAGAAAAGGAGAATTTTGAATTGACTGAATCTGACTGTTTAAAAGAAGTACTGGTAATCGATGGAGTTTTCATCGGATGCCAAAAGGAGTTGTTATTGAAGATGCCTTTTGACGAAAGACATTACGATGGCTTTCATTTTTACGATTTGGATATCAGTCTGCATTTTTATTATTCAGGGTATAAAAATTTTGTAACAAGTCAGATTCATTTGTTTCATTCTTCTTCAGGGATACTGAATCTTTCCTGGATAAAGAATGCAATCATATTTCATCAAAAATGGAAAGAGAAACTACCTTTTCATTTGTATGTTAATCCAATACCACATCGACGTCAAATAGAGTTGAAGCTGTTGAAAGAATGGGTAATTCTTCTTTCAAAATACAGGTATAGTTTTAGATTGTTAGTATGGAACTATGCAAGATATACTCTAAAGCGACCGGCTTTCCTTGAATTATTTCAGCTCTCAAAAATTGCATTATATAATCTTATTCATGGCTCTAAAAACTGAATATTCTGTTTCAATTATAATACCTGTAAAAAACGGGGGCAAAACATTAAATGAATGCTTGGGATCCATTCATAATCAAGAAGGTATTTTGTTAAAAGAGATAATTATTTTAGATTCCGGGTCAACAGACAATAGTATAGAAATTGCCAATTCATTTGGTGTTACAATTATTCCCATTGATCCTGTGTTGTTTAACCATGGATTAACCAGAAATGTGGGTGTAAATGCAGCTGCCGGAGACTTGATTTATCTTACTGTTCAAGACGCAGCTATTTCAGAGAAATTCATGTTAGAAAGGATGGTAAGTCATTTTCATGATCCCGAAGTTAAGGCGGTTGTAGGTATACAAGGTGCAAGGCAAAACGATAATGCAAATCCTGCAATTTGGTTTAAACGATCCACTGCACCATTTGTAGAAACCATTCATTTTCATGATGGATCATTTTCAAAACTTTCAAAAACGGACCAGTTAGCAGTAAACAGCTGGGATAACGTAAATGCAATGTATCGGAAAACTGCACTTGTTGAAATATCCTTTAAGGAAACATCCTATTGTGAGGATAAAATTTGGGCCGATGAGGCTCTTCTAAATGATTGGAAGCTTTTAAGAGATTCATCTTTGCTGGTTTATCATTACCATCATATGTATTTTTCATATATGGTGTCCCAAAAATATATAGTTGATTTTTTTAATTACAACAGATATTCTTGTTTACCTCAGATTCCGAATACCTTCATGTCAATGATGAAACGTATCTGGGGAGTGATGAAGAAAGATGAGTTAAATCTTTTGAAAAAATCCTATTGGATTTATCACAATATCATAGCTATTATTGCAGAATTATGGATTACTCTTTTGTTCAGGATTTTACATTCAGCAGCAGGCCGAAATGGTTTGCAATGGGGGTATAAACAATTTTGCAGCAAAGTGCCGCAAGGTTCAACAAAATGATTAATAACAGTATGAATACTCCATTAGTATCAGTATTAATGACAGCCTATAACCGTGAACAATACATTGCTGAGGCGATCGAAAGTATACTTCATCAAACATATGTTAATTTTGAATTGATTATTGTAGATGATCAATCGACCGACCGAACTGCATGGATGGCGAAAGAATATGCAATTAAAGATCATCGGGTAAGTGTGTATGTTAATGAAAAAAATCTTGGCGATTACCCAAATAGAAATCTTGCAATTTCGTATGCTAAAGGTGAATATGTTATGTTTATGGACTCAGACGACATGATTGCCTCGGATTCGCTGGATTATATTGTTAAAGTATTTCAACTTAATCCTGAAGCCCATCATAGTGCTATTTACTATTGTAAAGATGTTAGTGAACCATTTATGTACTCTTCCGAACTGGCAATCAGGAGTCATTTGAATGGAAAAAATATTCTTTCAGGTGGCCCTGGATCCAGAGTATTTAAACGAGAATTTCTTGCATCTTTAAGTGGGTATCCAGAAAGATACGGCCCTGCCAATGACATGTATTTTAACTTGCAAAGTACATCTGCTGCGCCTATTTTATTTTTGCCTTATATTTATCTGATTTACAGAGAACACGATCAACAGGAAAACAAAAATGTGAAGGGCTATTTACTAAATAATTACCTATACTTTTTTGATGCAATTTCGGAAATTCAATTACCACTAAATGTTTATGAAAAAAAAGCATTACTCGCAAAAAATAAAAAGCGCTTACTTGTGAATCTTTTCAAATATTTTATTTTATCGTTTGATTTTAAAGGAATATTGCAAATTCTCTCACATGTTGGTTTCTCATCTTCAGATATAAAAGAGGCAGTACGTTCTTGATTGTTTAGTTGATCTATTAAATTTAAAAGCAGTAAAAATATGATTTTGGTTGAAATAATGTAACTGCTATTTGTTAGGTAGCTGTTTATTCATTTACTATGATTTTTTAAACAATTTCGACTTTATTACACTTTAGCCTGAAAGTTGTTTAGGTGTTGTTATAAATTTTTTATACAACGATTAAGCCAATTAGAATCAATAGTAATAGCTGACAAATTCTTCATTTAAATAAATTAAAATAGTGAAATTCTTTATATCTATCATTGATCTTTTTGTTGTTACAAAAGTAGGTAGGGGAATATTAATTCTGCTTGGAAAGATTTTTGAATTTCTCCGTTACAGAAGAAGTTTGCAAGAGCACGCTCAATCAGAAAAAAAATTACAGGATCAGTTCAGTGATTTAATTGTACGGACAGGATTGATGAAAGGGTTAAAATATCCGGGTTTTTTATCGTTTGGTAGTTCTATATACCCCAAACTTTCAGGTACTTATGAAAATGAATTGACTGATGTGTTTCTGAAATTGGTATGCAATAACTATTCATGCATCATTGATGTTGGATGTGCAGAGGGTTTTTATGCAGTGGGATTGGCACAACATTTTAAAGAAGCAAAGCTGTATGCATTTGATATAAGTGAAACAGCTCAACAGCTTTGTAAAGAAATGGCTGTCTTAAATAATGTTTTAGACCGTGTAGAAATTAGACAGGAATGTACAGCAGAAAATCTCAGTACTCTTGTAAAGGCACACCGGTCATTGATTATTTGTGACTGTGAAGGGTATGAACGACATCTGTTTACTAAAGAATTGATTGATTCATTGCAGAACAGTGACCTGATTATAGAGCTTCATCCAATGCATGAAAAAGATGTAAAAGAATACCTGCATCAATTGTTTGTTGATACACATACAATAGACTATACTGCCAGTTATGATGACAACCGGAAAATTTTTGAACTGCCAGACGTTTATTCTTCATTATCGAAGATTGAAAAAATCAAAATTGTGCAAGAAGGACGTGCTTTTAGTATGGATTGGATGATTGCTAAAGCAAAGGATATAAAATGATTGGAAGAACAATCAGATACATTACTGAGGCAACTGCAAAAAAAAGAAAGCAGAATTTTTCTTCTGCATTCAAACCTAATTGGCTAAATGATGTAAACCCACTAGTTAATTTTAATATAGTCAGTTTTTCTGGCAGTAAACAGTTTGCTGACCAGCTTTATTCTATAGCATCCTTTTACAAGAATGTAGGTAGGCCTTACTCCTGGATTATCTATAACGACGGTTCTTATAAACAAGAGGAGCTGGATTTATTAGGTACTATAACTGGGGTACAGGTTCGTGCTATAGTTATTCAAGAAGGAAGCTTGCCTCTATCATGGTTTAAAGAATATCCCACCTTACTTAAAGTTGAAATCTTACGGCAGTTAACAGACTTCAGCAGGCCTGTGTTGTTTACTGATTCTGATATCCTTTTTTACAAAGAGTTTTATAAAATCAGTCAGCAGTTTGTTTCCAGTAATTGGTATATCGTTGATGAAGGGAAAGGCTATTTTGATCCTTCATTTGAATTACCTGCTAATGAACTTCCATTGAACTTTGGTTTTATCGTTTTAAATAAACCTGCTGACTGGAGTTTTATTTTCAAATATCTAAACGATAGAATAAAGCAAGGCGAACTTCATTATTGGAGCGATCAGACAGCAGCTCATCTGCTGGCGCAACGAGAGCAATTTAAAGTTATGCAAGTTGAATCATTTGTTGTTGGGGGAACGGATGGCTTTAAATTTTCGCATGCTGTAGATTATAATAAAATCGCTCTCCGTCATTTTGTAGGCCCCGTACGTCATAAAATGTGGCAATATTCATGGAAAAAAGTATTGGGTATTTAAGAAATGAAAGTTCTCCAGGTCCTTAATCATTTTCTTCCTCAACAAACCGCTGGTACAGAAGTCTATACATGGGCGTTGAGCAAAAAGTTACAGCAGCAGGGGGTTGAAGTAAAAATAGTGATTCCGTACTACGGGAAAACCGAGTCTGCTGATTATGTATATGATGGGTTGTCAGTGCATCAATACGCCGAATCCTCGTTTGTAAATCGTTCACTTATCATGGGTTTTCGTGCACCGGACGGATTGAAAAACTTTGTTAAGTATTTGAACAAAGAACAACCAGATCTTATTCACTTTCATGATTTGGCCGGTAGCAATGGAATAACTCTGAAACATGTTCAGGCGGCTAAAGCAAGCGGTGCTAGGGTTATAATGACATTTCATTTAGCTGGATACTCTTGCAAGACAGGCACTCTTGTTTTTAGGGGTGAATCGTTATGTAGTGGAGAAATTGATTTGCGCAATTGCAGTACTTGTTACCTGCATTCAAGAGGGTATACTTATGCAGCTTGTTATTTAACCACGGCTTCTACCATTTTGTATAAATTATCCATAAATACATCCAAATGGGGTAACAAGGTCGGTACATCTTTAGGTACCGTTCCAATTCTTGCAAAATTAAATGCTGATTTGAAGACCCTTGTCAGCTCCTGTGACCGAGTAGTAGCAATTACCGAATGGTATCAAAAGGTTTTGCAAACAAACGGGATAGACCCTAACAAGATTTGTTTTATGCCACAAGCATTACCACTGGACAGTATTTCTGATTCTATAGAAAATAAACCTGTCCATAGTCCACTACGGTTACTTTTTTTGGGTCGACTAAATAAGTTCAAAGGTTTGCATCTGATACTCGAAGCATTAAGAGAAATTGATAGTACTTTAGTTTCGCTTTCTATTTATGGGAATTCTGACGATGAAGCCTTTGAACAAGAACAGCGGATTAAAACTGAGAATCAATCAAATGTATTTTGGGGAGGCAAGTTAGAACAAAAGGATGTGATACCAACAATGCAAAAGCATGATATTTTATGTTTATGCTCCACTTTTTCAGAAATGAGCCCTTTGGTGATTCAAGAAGCTTTTGCAGCACGTTTGCCTGTAATCGCAAGCAATGTTTATGGTAATGCAGAGCAAATTACTCATGGTGGAAATGGTCTATTATTCAAGTTTAACAATGTTGAAGATCTGCGAAGGCAAATTTTAAAATGTATCACCGATCCTGACTTACTCAATGAAATGGCGAAAAAAATAACTCCTCCGCGTTCTTTTAAAGATCTAGCATCTGATTATTTAGAATTATATAAAAGCATATTGGATTGAAAATTTTGCTGGTAATGGACCCGGGTATTCTTGTACCTCCAAAGGGTTATGGTGGTCATGAACGCCTTGTTTATATGTTTGCTAAAGAGTATGCAAAACTCGGGCATGAAGTTCATTTGAAGGTGACGAATGGTTCTGTTGTTGAAGGATGTAGAGTTCACGGGTATGGTAAAGAAGGATTTCCTCCTAAAAAGATTCATGCATTACTTGCAATTCCTAAAGCCTGGTGGTTTATTTGGAAGAACAGGAATCAGTATGATTTAGTTCACAATTTTGGCAGATTATTGTTCCTTTTACCTATTTTAAACCACTCTGTATTTAAAATTATGACTTATGGTCGTATAATTAATAAGCGAAACATAAAAATTATTAATAGGCTTCCCAATTCTAACATTAAGTTTACAGCCCCAAGCGATTGGTGTGTATCAACAGGTAATGTTTCTGGAGAATGGCATACTGTTTACAATGCAATAGACTTTTCCAACTATACGTTAGTTGAAACACTTCCTGCTGATGCACCATTGATATTTCTAAGTAGGTTAGAACGGTTAAAAGGTGCCCATGAGGCAATTCAAATTGCTTTAGAAACTGGAAATCGACTTATTCTTGCGGGAAATATTTCCAATTTGCCTGAAGAAATTGATTATTATAAAAAAGAAATTGAACCGTTTGTTGATGGTTATCAAATACAGTATGTCGGAACATTGGATGATGAAGGTAAAAACAAATATCTTGGTATGGCAAAGGCAATGCTTTTCCCTGCAAGAACTGAAGAAGCATTTGGCATGGTTATGATTGAAGCAATGGCTTGTGGAACGCCTGTCTTGGCTTACGGGAATGCAGCAATTCCTGAAGTAGTTACTGAAGGTATAACTGGATATATTTTGGATGATATTGAGGGCATGAAAATGCGGATAGATGAATTATCTAAATTTAATAGAAAAGAAGTAAGATTATTTTCAAAGAAGAGGTTTGACGTAAATGTAGTTGCTACTCACTATTTAGAAATTTTAAGATGACTCATTCTTTAAATAAATATTTTGATAAGATATATGTTATTTCTATTAAAAGAAATAGCGAAAGATTAAATGAATTCCTCATTAAAAACCCTGATTTAAAAGTAGAGGTTTTTCAAGGAATAGATGGCAAAGAGTTATTCCCAAAATTGGAGTTTGTGGGGATGTTTCCTAAACCTTTCTTTATTGATAACAAACTAAGCTATGATCGTTGTAAAATATGGAATAAAGGACAATTAGGCTGTGCCATGTCTCATCTGTTATTACAAAAACAAATAGTTAAAGAGAAGTTGAAGAAGGTATTAATTTTAGAGGATGACGCATATCTTATTGAAGATAGAATTGATTATTTCCAGAGTGCAATTTTAGAGCTTCCCCAAAATTGGGATTTATTTTATCTTGGCTATAATCCAATTTCTAGATGGTCCGAAAATAAATTTACTAGAAGTTTGTTAAAAATAAAACATTTAGTAATGCCAACAATTACTGATGGCCTATCCTCAAGAGTGTGGAATAAGCATTTTTTTTCTAAATCATATTCTAAAAATTTAAATATTGCAGGAGTTTATGGTGGAACTCATGCATATGCATTGAGTTATGAAGGAGCCCAAAAAATTATTGAATTAGACACTCCTTTGAAACACGGCTTTGATACTACCTTAATGTTTGCAAATTATCATAAATTAATTAAAAGCTTTTCTTTGAAAAAACAACTAATTATCCCTAATTCAATTTACCCTTCAACTTTAATTAATTAATGACAAAAATAAGGCTTTTTTACTTTTTAAAGTATATTACTCGTTTTGGTTTTTTTGGTGGGACATTTTTATTTCTAAAAATATATTATTTTAAATTTGAAATTATCAATATTTTTTATTTTAAAAAAATACAACTTCGTAATAATACAAGTGATATTGATGTTTTCAACCAAGTAATTGTAAATAAGGAATATGATTTTCATCTTGATCATAAGCCACAATTTATTATTGATGCCGGAGCAAATATTGGATTAACATCTTTATACTTTTCAAAAAAATATCCAGAAGCAAAAATTCTTGCTATTGAACCAGAAATAAATAATTTCAATATACTAATTAACAATACTACAGGAATTAGTAAAATTATTGTTGAGCAAAAAGCTGTTTGGTTCCATAATGATGGTGTGACACTAGAGCAAAGTGATTCAAATGATTCTCATTTTATTAAATGTATTACAACAAGAGGGGTTAATATTGGCTCTATCACCATTGATAAAATCATAGAACGTTATTCTTTAGATTCAATAGATGTGTTAAAGCTTGATATAGAAGGTGCAGAAAAAGAGATATTTGAGAATAATTGTTCATGGTTATATAAAGTAAAAACCCTAGTCATAGAATTGCATGACCGCCTGAAACCAGGTTGTGCAATGAGTTTATTTTCTGCTCTGAACAACCATAATTATACCTTGAGTATTCATGGAGAGTTATTGATTATTAATTTATTGCGTCTTGATGAATCATAATAAATTTCATAAATATGAACGACTGGATGTTTACAGATTTATTTCTGTGAGTTTTGTTTTAATTTCCCATTGGTGTGGATTTACAAAATATTATTTTAGGATTGGAGAACTTGGTGTTATTATGTTTTTTGTTTTATCGGGTTTTTTAATAACAAATAGTTTAAATTTCAGTATATCTAAAAACAGTTGTACAGCAAAAGTTCTATTAAATTTTTATATTCGCAGGACTTTACGAATTACCCCCCTTTATTTTATTGTCTTATTCTTATTCTTTTTTGTTTTTGATGATTATAATACTCCCCAAATTTCAGACCAGAGGGTTAGTTAATAATTTTTTATTATTTTAAACCTCAATTATGAAAAAGCAAACCCGCAGAAAATTCAGTCCTGCCTTCAAGGCTAAGGTGGCACTAGAAGCCGTAAAGAGTCAGCAAACGCTTGCTGAGCTATCTAAAAAGTTCGAATTAAACC
>CANKLK010000006.1 GCA_947482805.1 Flavobacteriaceae bacterium | reverse complement strand
TTTCACCTCTTCGGGACAAACTATATATGCTAGAGTTCAAAATGTTATCGATTCCTCATGTTTTAATATTACGAGCTTTAATCTTGTAGTTATGCCGTTGCCCCTTGTTGATGTATTGCAGAATGTGGTTGTATGTACAAACTACATATTGCCTTCGTTAACGAATGGTAACTATTTTACAGGTCCTAATGGAAGTGGATTACCTCTTTTTGCTGGAACTGTTATCACTCAAACTCAAACTATATATATATTCAATCAACCTGGAGGACCTGGATCATGTGCAGCTAGTAGTTCATTTACTGTTACTATAATTGAGGAAGGTTTATTAACACCATCAAATATAACACGTTGTGGAAGCTATACGCTACCTGCAACCATTGGAAAATATTATACAGGACCAAGTGGTACTGGAACACAAATTCCTTCTGGAACAGTAATAACCGTTTCTCAAATAGTCTATTTTTATTTTACAATTACAACACCACAAATCTGTACAGTAGATTCAAGTTTTAGTGTCACAATTCTTCCTACTATGGAAGTAGGAACAAGACCTGATGTGTTTGAGTGTTCTTCTTATACTTTACAAGCCTTATCAGTAGGTAATTATTTTACCGGAGCTGGTGGAACTGGAACTCAATTAGCAGCAGGAACTCCAATAACAACAAGCAAAACCATATATGTATATGCATCTACTGGTGGAACTACTCCATGTACTGATGAAGATTCTTTTGAAGTTTTCATAGGAATAGAACAACCAGCAGATATTTCACAATGTAATGGATACACTTTGCCTGCACTTCCTACTGGAAAATATTATACTGGCCCAAGTGGTTCCGGTACTGAAATTCCATCTGGAACAGTAATAAATAACAATTTGATAGTTTATATATATGCAGAGACAACAAGTAGATTAAATAATTGCACTGATAATTTACATTTTACAATAACTATTTCTCAACCTCAAATTGATACTTTACCAAATGTTTCAGCTTGTATAACTTACTCTTTACCAGCATTAACAAATGGTGAATATTTTACAGATATTCAAGGCACAGGAACGATGCTTTATCCAGGTGATGTAATCCTTACAACACAAACCATTTACATTTTTAAAAGATTAAATGCCACTTGTTTTAATCAAAATAGCTTTACTGTTACGATTAATCCATTACCAAATATTGATTCTCGTTCTGATATAGATATTTGTGATCAATATGTGTTAACCCCTTTGAATGTTGGGAAATATTATACTGGACCAAACGGTACCGGAACTTTATTGCCTTCAGGAACTGTTATAACTTCTTCTCAAAGAATTTATATTTATGCTATTTCAAATACTATTCCTGCTTGTAGTACAGAAAATAGTTTTCAGATAAATATATTCTCTACTTCAGCAGATGTTTTACCAAATGTAACTGCTTGCGATAACTATACATTACCAATTTTAACACCAAACAACAAATTTTACACTCAATCTGGAGGTCCAAATGGAAGTGGTTTAGAAATATTGCCTGGTACAGTAATTACAACTAGTCAAACAATTTATATTTTTAAAGAATCATTAATCCGTACTTCTTTCTCTTGTGTTGATGAAACCTCATTTACTGTAACAATTAATAAAACTCCTATAATTGCTCCAATTGCTAATGTCCAAGTATGTAATTCGTATACTTTGCCTCCTTTGGCTATTGGAGACTATTATACTGGTTCAAATGCCTCAGGAACTTTATTACATGCAGGTGATATTTTAACTTCTTCACAAACACTTTATATTTATGCACATACTGCAACTTCTCCAGATTGTACAAGTGAAAGACAATTTATGGTTACCATATATAACGTGGATAATTTGCCAAATGTAACTATTTGCGAAAATTATACTTTACCCCCATTGACTGTTGGTAGATATTTCACAGGTCCGGATGGAACAGGAACAATGCTTCCTACTGGAACAGTTGTTACAATCTCAATGACTGTATACATATATGGCTCATCATCTTTTAATCGTATATGTAGTGATGAAAGTTCATTTACAGTAACTATCATTGATACACCCGTTGCAAATGCTGTCCCAACATCATTTAGAACTATTTGTGATGAAGATGGAACTAATGATGGAATAGTTGATTTTAACTTATCTTCATTATCAGCATCAATTCTCGGAACTCAAACGGGCAGTGAATTTAGTATTGCCTATTATGAAAGTTTGGAAAATGCAACTACCGCAACAAACCCGGTATTATCCTCTACTAAAAAAATTATTTACGTTAGAGTTAGTAATTCATTAGCTCCAAATTGTTATGCTATAACGCCAATAACCATAATTGTAAATAAACTACCAGAACCAACTCCGATAGACGGTATAATCTGTATAGACAGTGAAACAGGAACACTATTAAATGCTTACACAATTTATAGTGGATTAAGTTCAGCCCTTTATACTTTTGTGTGGACAAATGAAGCAGGAAATACTCTTGGAACTTCAAGTATGTATCAAGCAATTTTGCCAGGATTATATACTTTAGTAGCTAAAAATAAAGCTACGGGATGTTTATCAGAGCCTGTTACAATTACTGTAAGTCCGTCAGAACCTGCAATTGTTACCTATGAGGTGAGTGAAGACTTTGCTGACAGTCAATCAATCACGGTAACGGCAACTGGTCAAGGAAATAATTTCGAATACCAATTGAATAATGGACCATTTCAAGACAGTAATGTTTTTGATAATGTACCTTCCGGAATTCATACTGTTACCGTTAGAGACAAAAATGGTTGTGGAAGTACTACTATTAATGCTTTGGTTGTAAACTATCCAAAATACTTCACCCCAAATAACGATGGGTATAATGACACATGGAATATTAAAGATTTATCCAATCAACCTAGTGCAAGTATCGTAATTTATGACCGTTATGGTAAAATGCTAACACAAATAAGACCAAGTAATAGCGGCTGGGATGGAACGTACAATGGAAATCTTATGCCATCTGATGATTATTGGTTTAGTGTGACTTACATGGATGAAAACAAAGTTAATCAAGAATTTAGAGCCCATTTCGCTATGAAGCGATAACCTACTACCTACTATGTTAAGAAAAGCCATCTCTAAAAAGGGATGGCTTTCTATTTACCATTTAATAATAGCACTTGCCCAAGTAAATCCACTTCCGAAAGCAGCCAAGACAACTGTATCGCCTTTTTTTATTTTTCCTTGTTCCCATGCTTCGGTCAACGCAATCGGAATAGATGCTGCCGTTGTGTTGCCATATTTTTGAATGTTATTGAAAACTTGGTTGTCATTTAAACCAAATTTCTTCTGGATAAACTGTGAAATTCTCAAGTTGGCCTGATGTGGAATTAACATATCAATATCGGATACCCTTAAATTATTAGCTTGCAATCCTTCATTGATTACTTCGCTAAATCGAACTACAGCGTGTTTGAAAACAAATTGGCCATTCATATACGGATAATAACTTTCATCATCCGGATTGTTGTCTGCCAGAATATCAGTTACCCATCTTCCTCCCATCCCAGGTGCTAAAACGGCTAACTCTTTAGCATGCTCTCCTTCTGAATGTAGATGTGTGGAAAGAATCCTGCTTTCGTCATTACTTCTACTTAAAACAGCTGCTCCTGCTCCATCTCCAAAAATTACGGAAACTCCGCGACCACGTGTAGTCATATCCAATCCTAAAGATTGAACTTCGGAAGCAACTACCAATATATTTTTATACATTCCGGTTTTAATAAATTGATCCGCAACAGAAAGTGCATACACAAAACCTGAACATTGATTACGAATATCTAAAGCACCAATAGTTTTCAATCCGAGTTCTTTTTGTAATTCAACTCCAGGACCGGGAAAATAATAATCGGGAGAAATTGTAGCAAAAACAATAAAATCAATATCGTCATTAGAAACTCCAGAACGTTCTATTGCAATTTTAGCGGCTTTTACTCCCATGGTTGTTGTTGTGTCTTCTCCCCGAACAATGTGTCTTCTTTCATGAATTCCGGTTCTTTCCTGAATCCATTCATCATTAGTGTCCATTATTTTTGACAAATCATCATTGGTAACAACATTATCGGGAACATAAAATCCCAAGCCTGATATTTTGGAATGAAACATAATTTTTATTTAAATAATTAAAAAACGTTATGCTAAATTAAACATTTTTAAAAAGCAACAATTTTATTTTAGGATTTAATAAAATGTAACAACTACTTCGTAAATTCGACCAATCGAAAATCAACCCTAGGCGCAACCGACACGAAGCTTTAGCGAATTGGCGAAGCAATTGTATGGAGCATAGCGGAATATAACTTATACTTATGAAAAAATATTTCTCTTTATTACTATTTTTCGGGTTAGCTGTAACTATTGCTTCAGCACAGGAAAACCTTACTTACCAAAAGCCATCCGCTACAATTTCAGCCTTGGCAGATTATGAAAGAGCACCGAGCGTTAGTATGGATTCTAAAAAAGAGTACATGCTTTTCTCTTACCGAAGCACTTATAAAACACTTGATGATTTGAATCAGGAAGAAATGCGTTTGGGCGGATTACGTATTAATCCAATTACTAATATTGGTAGTGCCATGAATTATATTTCTAATCTAAAAATTAGAAAAGTTGCAGATAAAACCGAAACTCAAATAAAAGGTTTGCCGGAGAACCCTAGAATTGCCTATATCAGTTGGTCTCCAAATGAAAAGAAAATTGCATTCACAAATACCGTTTCAAACGGAGTTGAATTATGGGTTATTGATGTAGTATCGGCTTCAGCCAAAAAACTTACTGCTGCAAACCTTAACGCCAATCTTGGCAGTCCTTATAGTTGGATGAAAGACAACGAAACATTGTTTGTGAAAATGATTCCAAAAAATCGTCCTAGCCTAATTGATAGCAAAAAAGATTTGCCAAAAGGTCCAACAGTCTCTTCAGGTGATGGTTCTAAATCGCAAAACAGAACCTATCCTGATTTGTTGAAAAATAAAACCGATGAAACTAATTTTGAAACACTAATGACTTCCGAATTATACAAAGTTTCACTTTCCGGAAAAATAGATTTTTTTAAAGCCGTTGATTTATATGCTGGTGAAAGTTTTTCACCTGATGGAAATTATTTAATGATTACCACTATGCAGAAACCATTTTCTTATATCGTTCCCTACAATCGTTTCCCACTAAAGAGTGTAGTGTATGATATAACCGGAAAAGAAATTAAAGTTGTCAATGAAGTGCCATTAAACGAAGTAATTCCAAAAGGATTTTCATCGGTAAGAAAAGGAAAAAGAAGTATGAGTTGGAGAGCTGACAAACCGGCAACCTTGGCTTATGTTGAAGCACTTGATGAAGGTGATCAGGCTAAAAAAGTAGATTTTAGAGACGAGCTTTTTTCATGGAATGCCCCTTTCATATCTGAACCAACTTCATTACTAAAAACAAAGCAACGTTATAGTGGCGTTATTTGGGGTAACGAAAACATTGCTATTGTTTCTGATGAATGGTACGATACTAGAAATACTAAAACCTATTTAATCAATCCATCTAATACGAGTCAAGCGCCTAAAATTATTTCGGATAGAAACTCGCAAGACATTTATTCTGATCCGGGAAATTTTGAAACCAAAAGAAATGAGTACAACCGTTATGTTTTAGCAATCGAAAACAATAATGCTTACCTTATTGGCGATGGATTTACAAAAGATGGGCAGTTTCCATTTATTGATGAATATAATTTAGAGACTTTAAAAACAAAACGCCTTTATAACTCAACTTTCAAAGACAAAAAAGAAGATTTATTATCAATAGAAGATTTCAAAAAAGGAGATGTTTTGGTGCAAATTCAATCCAAAAATGAGTTTCCAAACTATTATTTCAGAAACCTAAAATCTAAAAAATTAACGCAGCTTACCAATTTCAAAAACCCGTTTGAAAGTATCAAAAATGTGTACAAAGAAGTGATTAAGTACAAACGTAAAGATGGTGTAGATTTATCGGGAACGCTTTATTTACCTGATGGTTATGACCGAACAAAAAAATCAGAAAAATTACCTCTACTGATTTGGGCTTATCCAGAAGAATTTAAAGATAAAAGCTCAGCTGGTCAAAACAAGCAAAATCCAAATGAGTTTACTTTCCCCTATTATGGTTCGTTTGTATACTGGGTAACCAAAGGGTATGCAGTTCTTGACGATGCGTCGTTTCCAATTATTGGCGAAGACACAACGGAACCAAATGACACTTTCATGACACAATTAGTTGATGATGCGGAGGCGGCGATTGATGCTGTTGATAAATTGGGCTACATAAATAGAAAAAAATGTGCTATCGGGGGACATTCATACGGAGCCTTCATGACAGCAAATTTATTGTCACATTCTAATCTTTTTGCCTGTGGAATTGCAAGAAGTGGTGCCTATAACAGAACATTGACACCCTTCGGATTTCAAAGTGAACAACGAAATTATTGGGATATTCCAGCTATTTACAATGAAATGTCTCCATTCATGAACGCTGATAAAATGAAAACTCCGTTGCTATTAGTTCATGGCGATGCCGACAATAATCCGGGGACATTTACGCTTCAATCGGAGCGTTATTTCCAAGCGTTGAAAAATTTGGGAGCACCAGTAAGATTAGTGTTGTTGCCAAAAGAAGCACACAGCTATGTGGCTAAAGAAAACATACTTCACTTATTGTGGGAACAAGATCAGTTTTTGGAAAAGTATTTGAAAAACTAGTTTTAATAAAATAGAATATAGAGAATAGAATATAGACCCTGGAATTTGACTTCTAGGGTTTTCTCTTTAAATGAGTTTTACTACCAACGTATAATTCGTTTTCGCTTTCAAAGAATATTTTTCTGTCATTATAAATTGCCTCAATCAGATAATGACTTCCTAAAAAATAGGATTTTACAACCTTAACTTTTAAGCCTAACTTTTCAACAATAATCAATTGATCGGGATAAATAAGTTCTATTTTACCATCTAATTCTATTTCGTTCACGTCACCAAAAAGAGAAGCAATGTATTTGTTTTTTGGGTAATTATAGATGCTTTTTGGATTTCCTTCCTCGATAAGTTGCCCGTCTTTTATAACCAAAACTTCATCAGCAAAAGACAATACATCTGAACTATCATGTGTGGCAAAAATGGTAGTTATTTTTTTTTCTTTTAAATAACTAAAAAGCTTTCTACGCAGGCTATTCTTTCTAAAATTATCGATGTGACTAAAAGGTTCATCTAATAATAATACTTCAGGTTCAAGTACTAAGACTCTTGCTAATGCAACTCGTTGCATCTGTCCGCCACTTAAGTTTTTTGCTTTTATATTGGCATAATCCGTCATTTCAACAATTTCCAATAATTCGGCAATACGTGCATTTTTTTGTTCCGGATAACTATTTGATAGGTATTTTCCAATATTTTCGGCAACAGTAATAAAAGGCATTAAATCAAAATCTTGTGCCAAATATTTCATGAAATCCATTCCGGGAATTAAATTGAATTTTGGCCCTAAAACTTCGACATTATTCCAAAATATACTTCCTTTATCTAAATCATACAATCCGTAAATAAGTTTAAGCAAAGTGCTTTTACCACATCCACTTTCTCCAATAACGGCTAGATTCATTCCTTTTTCTAATGAAAAATCAATATTGTTTAGTGTAATAGAATCAGTATAGGAAAAAGAAACATTCTTTACTTGCAACATAGTTTTGAAATGAATGACAAACTTACGAAGATATTTAAAAAAATAAGAGCGAAACTTATATACAAAGAATCGCTCTTATCAACCTAACCAATAAACAAATTTTATCTCATTAAGAAATATATTTTTCAAATGACTTAGTGTCAATTCTGGCTTTTAAATCGTGTAATAAATTATACAATCCGAAGAAGGTTCTATTGATGTATAAAAAATGCTTTGAACCGCGGTTGCCATTCATTTTTCGTAATTGCGAATCTTTTGCAAACTCTTCTCCCATTACAGCAATTTTTCCAAAAAAGTCTTCATCAGAAAAATCAAAATAATCATCATGAAATGGTTTGGTAAACAAAGTCAGTAACTCATGAAATATTTTAGTAAAATAAGCCGATTCATTTTCAGAATCATCTGCTCTCAAAATTTCTAATTCATATAATTTAGCATTGAATAACTCAGAATCATTAATTACTTCTGGTTTTGCTAACTCAAAATAAGGCACATAAAATTCGATAGGAACTTGCTTCATACATCCAAAATCAATCGCAACTAATTTATTTTCATTATCTATTAAAAAATTTCCTGGATGTGGATCTGCATGCACTTGCCTTAAATGATGTATTTGATACATATAGAAATCCCATAGGGACTGCCCTATTTTGTCACTTTTTATCCTATCCTCATTATGTGCTGTAAATTCGGAAAGGTGTTCACCCTCTATCCATTCCATGGTTAAAATCTTTTCAGACGATAATTCAGGATAATATTTTGGAAACCGAAGATTCTCTATTGATTTACACAAATTTGAGATTTCCAAACTTTGTTTAAGTTCTAAAACATAATCTGTTTCTTCTAATAATTTATCCTCTACTTCCTTAAAGTATTTATCAGAGTCTTTCCCTTTAATATTAAACATTCGCGTAGCAAAGGGTTTTACCAATGCCAAATCAGAACTAATACTATCTGACACTCCCGGATACTGGATTTTCACAGCAAAATTTTTCCCATTCTTGGTTGCTTTGTGTACCTGACCGATACTCGCCGCATTCGTTGCATCCGGGGTGAAAGTGTCAAATATATCTTCTGGATATTTTCCTAAATATTTTTTAAATGTTTTTCGAACTAATGGCGCTGATAAAGGAGGTACAGAAAACTGTGACAGCGAAAATTTATCAACATACGCTTGTGGCATAATGCTTTTATCCATGCTGAGCATCTGAGCAACTTTCAAAGCACTTCCTTTTAAATTTTTCAAACCATCATAGATATCTTCAGCATTGTTTTCGTTAAGCTTATCGCGATTCAAAGAAGGATTTACCATTTTTTCACCATAATAGGCAACATAATTTCCTCCAACTTTAAAACCAGTTTTAACCAACTGACTAGCGCGTTCAATTTTGCCTGTTGGAATTTTATCAAGTGTTTTCATTTACTAATTTCTTTCTTTCCAAAGGAATTTTCCCAAATCAAATAAATTTTCTAATTGTTTAGTGTCCAACAATCCAACTACTGTATTTACTGATTTCTCAATTAAAACATCTGTTTTTTCAAAACCTTTTGACGTATCATCCATCCAAAATTTTAATAAAAATAAAAACTGTATCCAAGCGCCTTCAGAAAAAACAGGCTCGCTAACTTTAAGGAACTTTTCATTTCCATCGGTAGTACTTTGTCTAATAATATCGACAATAAATTCTTTAAATCGGTTTCTTAATTGTTTTAAAAATTTCAAATTTTTTAATCCTTGCTTATTTTCTTTTAGCGTAAATAATATATAGGATCTGTTTAAATTCATAATTTCAAAAAGAGTAAAATACAATGCTAGTAATTTGTCTTTATCTGTGAAGTTTTTATAGGCTTCATCTTTATCTATACTTGCTGTAGCATTCTCGAAAAACTTAACCCAAATTTCTTGTTTTAAAGTATCAAATGAACCAAAGAAAGAATAAAAATCAGCTTCGCTAATAGCATGTTTTTCACAAAAAATATAAATGTTTTTTGGTTCTTCATTATGAACAAGAATATCATTCATAAAATTTGAGATAATTAAATGATCATCTAGTATTGTTTTTTTTTCAGACGCTTTTTTTGTTGTTGCCATGACGTAAAATTTAAATTGGTATAAAAGTAATAATTGTTTAACTATTTACAATAATTATTAAACAAAAAGTTTTGTTAAATGTTGTTTAAAAAAAATGAAAAATAGAAAGTTATCAATAGTTACTATTCAAAAAGCGCACTAAAAATGAGTTCTAACAGCTGATAAAATTATTATTGCTCTTTTTTACCTTTACATTGACACAACAAATTAAGAAATCTGAAAAGAAATTTGATTTCAATGAAATTTACAATCGCAAATGATACAAGAGTTGGTGTCGTTTTTTGAATTAAACAAAAAATAACTTGCATTGTATGGTTAATTTATACAATCTATAATTATAGCTGTCATTTTATAAATTATATTTATTTGCTAATTATATTTGTGTCCATGAAAAAATCTACATACATTCTAATAGTATTACTTTTTTTGATTATTACAAAGGATATGAAGGCTCAAGTAGGCATAGGAACTACAAATCCTTCAGGGGCACTTGATATAACATCAACAGATAATGGATTATTAATCCCAAGAGTAGCGTTGACTAACACAACAACAGTACTTCCTGTTCTAACCGGAACAACCTCAGAACTTGTATACAATACTGCCAATATAAACGACGTTACACCAGGATTTTATTATTTGAGTACTAATACGGGTCCTTGGGTACGATTGGCCACAACAGCAACCAATTCTTGGTTGATAACAGGAAATACGGGTATTATTGATGGGACCAATTATATTGGAACAGCTGCTTCTACTAATATTGATGTTGCTTTCAGAAGAAATAATGTCGCAGCTGGAAAAATAGGCACTTCCAACACTTCATTTGGATTATTGGCGGCATCAAGTAATGGCTCTACCAATAAAACTGCTTTTGGAGTAAATGCTTTAACAAACAGCACAAATGCAGCAGCTTCTAACAACGTAGCAATTGGATGGGGCGCTATGGATAATTTAGGTTCTAATAACACCGCACAATGTGTTGCAGTGGGTGCAAATGCATTTGGATCAGCTACTACAAATAGTAATAGTGTTGCAATTGGTTACAATGCGGCTCAAGCAACATCTACTGGAATTGACAATACCGCTATTGGCTCGGGAGCTTTAAATAATAATGTTGTCGGTCAACAATCAACAGCTGTTGGCAGAAATGCTTTGTTTGGTTCTACGGGAAGTTTCAATGTAGGCATAGGCTATGCTGCTGGAACAAACATTGGAGCCGGAACAAATAACACCTGTATTGGCTATCAATCTGATGTTTCATCAGGATTAACAAACGGGTCAGCAATTGGGAATGGCGCTTCATGTACCGTAAGTAATACCATGAAATTTGGAAACGCATCCGTTACAAATAATTATTTCAGCAATACGGTTAATGCTGTTACATTTACAGCTTCATCTGATTTGAGATACAAAAAAAAAATAATTCCTATTTCCCCTAGCTTAGACATTTTAAACAAATTACAGCCTGTCAAATATTATTTTAAAACAGAAGAAGAATTAACAGCTGAAAAAATAAAATCAATTGCTTTTGGCGGAGATAAAGCGCATGAAAGACAAGTTGGGTTTATTGCCCAAGAAGTTGAAAAACTTGTTCCTGAAGTGGTTCATACAGATGCTGAAGGATATAAATCAATTGATTATTCTAAGTTTTCACCTTTCATTATCAAAGCAATCCAAGAACAACAATTGCTAATAGAGCAACTTCTTAAAACAAACGAAAAACTTCTAAAAGACAATCAAGAAATCTTAAAACGCTTGGAAGCTTTAGAAAAAAAATAAATTAAAAAAGCTGTCTCTAAAGAAACAGCTTTTTATAATTTTTGTCTTGTCCTGAAACTATTTTCCGGCCTCTTTTTGAGCATCCTGAACCATTTTTTCATTGGCTGTAATAGCAAATTCTACTCGGCGGTTTTGACTTCTTCCTTCTGGTGTATCATTTGTTGCAATTGGATCTGCAATACCCATTCCTACCATTTTAAAACGTGACATGTTTAACCCTTTTGATTCTAAATACTTTTCTACTGAATTTGCTCTTTGTTGCGATAAGTTCAAATTATATTCCGCCGAACCAGTACTGTCAGTATAACCATAAATTACAATATCTGTGTCAGCATAACTTTTAAATACAGGAACAAGTTTGTCCAAATTTGCTTTAGCTGTAGTAGTCAAAGTCGATTTATTTGTATCAAATCGAACGGCATTTTCTCCTAAAACCAATTTAATTCCTTCTCCTACTCTTTCTACTTGGGCACCAGGCAATGCCGTTTCAATCTCACGTGCTTGTTTGTCCATTTTATTTCCGATTACACCACCGGCAACTCCACCAATTACACCACCTAAAACAGCGCCCATTGCACCATTTCCACCTTTTCCTAAATTATTTCCTAAAATCCCACCTATAACAGCACCGCCAATAGCGCCAATAGCAGCTCCACGTTGCGTATTATTTGTATTCTTTACTGCTTCACAACTTGTGAAAACAGTTGATAAAAGCATTAAACTCACCACTAAAATTGTACTTGTCTTTTTCATATTTATTAATTTAATCGTTCAAATTGGTAAATTACATCCGTTAATTTGCCTGCCACATTAATTTTGTCAATAAGTTGAAAAGAGTTTTCTGTTTGGTTGGCAACACTTAAAACATAACCTGATTTAATAGTTTTTGCTTTAGATTCATCCAAAATTTTCAAAACAAACTGACCTTCTTTATTAATGAACCAAGTAATTGGTGTGCTGTAAGCAGAACATTTTGGACTTGTTAAAGCCATATTCCCTTTGTTGTTGTTAGATATGAACTTCCATGTACTCCCTATAAAACATTTTGAATCAGCCAAATCAAATGATGTTACCTTAATTACATCTGAACCAGGATAAGTTACTGCTGAAATTTGCCAATTCCCTTTAATGGCAACTTGAGAATTTATATCTCTCTTTGTGCTTGTGGCAGAATTTGACTTACAAGATAAAATCAAAACTGAAAATAAACTTATTAAAATAATTTTTTTCATTCGAATTAAATTTATAATTAATGATTGTAAATATACGTCGATTTTAAATTTGTAACTTAGAATACATTGTAAAATTGTTTAGTATTATTCCAAAATTTTTACTCCGTCAATTTGTCATAAGTTCAACAATTGGTATTAGTTTTGACTAATCTGAATTCAAAATTGTTTAACCTAAAATATATAAATATGACAACAGGAAAAATAAATGTATCCGTAGAAAACATCTTTCCACTGATAAAGAAGTTTTTATACAATGACCACGAAATTTTCTTGCGTGAATTAATATCAAACGCAACTGATGCAACACTAAAATTAAAGCATTTAACAAGTATTGGCGAAACCAAAGTCGAATATGGCAATCCAATTATTGAAGTCAAAATTGACAAAGAAGGTAAAAAAATCCACCTCATCGATCAAGGTCTTGGCATGACTGCTGAAGAAGTTGAGAAATACATCAACCAAATTGCTTTCTCCGGTGCCGAAGAATTTTTAGAAAAATATAAAGACGCTGCCAAAGATTCAGGAATCATTGGTCATTTTGGACTTGGATTCTATTCAGCATTTATGGTAGCTTCGAAAGTGGAAATTATTACCAAATCATACAAAGACGGACCAGCTGCACATTGGACATGCGACGGAAGTCCTGAATTTACTATCGTAAAGGCTGACAAAACAGAAAGAGGAACAGAAATCATTCTTCATATTGCAGAGGATTCTCTAGAGTTTTTAGAAGAATTTAAAATCCGTGAATTACTGACTAAGTATAACAAGTTCATGCCTATTCCAATAAAATTCGGAACTAGAAAAGAAAAAATCGAACAGAAAAAAGGCGAAAGTGTTGCCGAAGAAGATAAAGAAAACATCTTTACAGAAGTTGAAGTTGATAACATAATCAATAATCCAAATCCAGCCTGGACAAAACAACCGGTTGATTTGACTGATGAAGATTATAAAGAATTCTATCGCGAATTGTATCCAATGCAATTTGAAGAGCCATTATTCAACATTCATTTGAATGTGGATTATCCTTTCAACCTGACAGGAATTTTGTATTTCCCAAAAATGTCAGCCGATTTGCAAATGCAAAAAGACAAAATCCAAATGTATCAAAACCAAGTCTTTGTTACTGATAACGTAGAAGGAATTGTACCTGAGTTTTTAGGTATGCTTAAAGGTGTAATTGACTCTCCGGATATTCCGTTAAACGTTTCACGTTCAGGCTTGCAAGCGGATAGCAATGTGAAGAAAATATCGAATTACATTACTAGAAAAGTAGCTGATAAATTGAAGTCATTATTCACTGAAAACCGTGAAGACTTCGAGAAAAAATGGAATGATATCAAAATCGTTTTAGAATACGGTATGCTTTCGGAACCAAAATTCTATGAAAAATCGGGTGACTTTATTTTGTATCCAACAGTTGATGACAACTATTACACTTTAGCTGAATTAAAAGAAGCGATTACTACTAATCAAACCGATAAAAATGGGAAATTAGTTGTTTTATATGCATCCAACAAAGATGCACAGCACGGTTATATTGAAATCGCTGAAGAGAAAGGATATAAAGTATTGTTATTAGATTCTCCAATCGTGTCACATTTAATCCAAAAACTGGAAAGCGATAACGAGAATCTTACATTTGTTCGTGTAGACTCTGACCATATTGACAAATTAATACAGAAAGAAGACACTCAGATTTCAAAATTATCAGAAGACGAGTCAACCCAATTAAAAACAGTTTTAGAAGAAATTGTGCCAAAAGCCAATTATACAGTTCAATTAGAACCAATGGACAGTACAGCGGCGCCATTCATCATCACGCAACCAGAATTCATGCGACGTATGAAAGAAATGAGTCAAACCGGCGGTGGCGGAATGTTCGGAATGGGCAACTTCCCTGAAATGTATAATCTGGTGGTGAATACTAATTCAGAATTGGCGACAACCATTTTAAACACTTCCGATAAATCAGCTCAAGAAAGTTTAGTAAAACAAGCTTTAGACTTAGCCAAAATCTCTCAAGGATTATTAAAAGGTGAAGAATTGACCGCTTTTGTAAAAAGAAGTTTTGAGTTGATTAAATAAGAAAACAGAATAAAGAGAATAGAATAAAGACCTGTGAGTTTAACTTGCAGGTTTTTTATTGAAATTAATTTCCGAACTTCGCAATTCACAATTCGTCATTTCACATGAACTTACAAATCGAAACCCCAGCACTACTCTTTTCAGCAACATCATTGATTTTATTGGCTTATACTAATCGTTTTTTAACTATTGCCCAGATAGTTAGAGGATTAAAAAAAACCTATGACCAAGACCACAGTAAAAGTATTTTACTCCAAATCAAAAACCTCAACCTGCGATTATCACTCATACGGTACATGCAGCTTTTTGGGGTTCTATGTCTATTTCTTTCTGTTTTTGCTATGCTGTGTTTATTTTTAGAACAACAAACCTTGGGAATCTATCTCTTTGCAGGAAGTTTGCTTTCTTTACTAGCTTCTTTAGGGATTTCTTTTTGGGAAATAAGTATTTCTGTCACTGCACTGCGACTGCATTTGAGTGATTTAATAGATGAGAAAACTAAATAGGAAAGACATAAAAAAACCGTAACGAAGTCACGGTCTTACTACTTGTATCTTAATACTATTTACTCAAATACATTTTTCTTCTTGAGTACAATTCGTAGAACTGATCATCTTTCAAATCATCAATAAATAAAATACTTTCACCAGTTGATTTCATTTCGGGTCCAAGTGCTTTGTTGACATCTTTGAATTTGCTAAACGAAAAAACAGGTTGTTTAATTGCATATCCTTTTAACTGAGGATTGAATTTAAAATCGGTTACTTTATTAACGCCCAGCATTACTTTAGTGGCGTAGTTTACATAAGGTTCGCCATACGCTTTTGCAATAAAAGGCACCGTTCTCGAGGCTCTTGGATTGGCTTCTATGATGTAAACGACATCGTCTTTAATCGCAAATTGAATGTTAATCAAGCCAACAGTTCTGAGTGCTAAGGCAATTTTCTTCGTATGGTCTTTTATTTGTTGCATCACGAATTCACCTAAATTAAATGGTGGTAATGTCGCATTAGAATCTCCCGAATGGATTCCGCAAGGCTCTATGTGTTCCATGATGCCAATTATATAGACATTCTCACCATCACAAATCGCATCGGCTTCTGCTTCTATTGCTCCGTCTAAATAATGGTCGAGCAATAATTTATTTCCAGGAATATTTTTGAGCAAATCAATAACATGCTCCTCCAATTCCTGTTTGTTGATGACAATCTTCATGCCTTGTCCTCCCAAAACATAGGACGGACGAACCAGTAAAGGAAAATCGAGTACGTCAGCTAAAGCCGATGCCTGATCTGCATTTTCAGCAATTCCAAATTTTGGAAACGGAATTTTTAACTCGGTCAGCAATTCTGAAAATCTTCCTCTATCTTCGGCTAAATCTAGAGCGTCGAATGAAGTACCAAGTATTTTTATATCGTATTTAGATAATTTCTCGGCCAGTTTCAAAGCGGTTTGTCCACCAAGCTGCACAATAACACCTTCCGGTTTTTCATGTCGGATTATGTCATATATATGTTCCCAAAAAACGGGTTCGAAATACAATTTATCAGCCGTGTCAAAATCAGTTGAAACTGTTTCTGGATTGCAGTTAATCATTATGGTTTCATAACCACATTCTTTTGCTGCTAAAACTCCGTGGACACAAGAATAATCAAACTCGATTCCTTGTCCTATTCTATTAGGTCCTGAACCTAAAACAACTACTTTTTTCTTATCAGTCACAATACTTTCATTGTGAACAAATTGGGTACCATCAGCTGTTTGAATTTCCGCTTCAAAGGTCGAATAATAATAAGGCGTTAATGCTTTAAATTCAGCTGCACAAGTGTCAACTAATTTATAAACGCGCTTAATATTCATTTCGTCACGCAATTTATAAACCTGACTTTCCAAACATTTTAGCATGTGAGCAATCTGCCGGTCTCCGTACCCTTTTTGCTTCGCTTCCAGTAATAATTCCTTTGGAAGATTGGTAACGTTATATTTTGAAATTTCTTTTTCTATCGTATACAATTCTTCGTATTGCTTCAAAAACCACATATCGATTTTGGTGATTTCGTGGATTCTACTCAATGGAATTCCCATGGCAATGGCATCATAAATGACAAACACTCTGTCCCAACTTGCAAACGTTAATTTCTCGATTATTTGCTCGTAATTTTTGTATCCCTTTCCGTCTGCGCCTAATCCGTTGCGTTTGATTTCTAATGATTGTGTGGCTTTGTGTAACGCTTCCTGAAACGAACGTCCAATTCCCATTACTTCTCCAACTGATTTCATTTGTAATCCCAGCGTTCTGTCAGCACCTTCAAATTTGTCGAAGTTCCAACGTGGAATTTTGACAATAACATAATCCAAACTAGGCTCAAATAAAGCTGAAGTAAGTTTTGTAATTTGATTTGGCAATTCGTCTAAATGATATCCTAACGCAAGTTTTGAAGCTACTTTTGCAATTGGATAACCTGTTGCTTTAGAAGCTAATGCTGATGAACGCGAAACTCTGGGATTGATTTCAATGGCTACGATATCTTCTTTTTCGTCGGGAGAAACCGCAAACTGTACGTTACAACCACCTGCAAAATTCCCGATAGAACGCATCATTAAAATAGCATAATCTCGCATTCTTTGAAAAGTAGTATCCGATAAGGTCATCGCGGGCGCCACAGTAATCGAATCTCCGGTATGAATACCCATTGGGTCCATATTTTCGATAGAACAAATGATGACAACATTATCGTTTTTATCCCGAAGTAATTCTAATTCATACTCTTTCCAACCAAGTAAAGCCTTATCAATTAAAACTTCATGTATGGGTGACATTTCTAATCCGTAAGTTAGTTTTTCATCAAACTCTTCTTTGCTATGTACGAATGCGGCTCCGGTTCCACCCAATGTAAACGATGGACGAATTACTAATGGAAACCCAAATTCCTGAGCAATTTCTTTTCCTTTTAAGAAAGAGGTTGCTGTTTTGGCTGGTGCGGTTGGTACATTTATTCTTTCTAAAAGTTGTTTGAATTGCTCTCTGTCTTCAGTAACGTTAATGGCATTTACATCGACTCCAATTAATCTAACATTAAAATCTTCCCATATTCCTTTTTCATCAGCTTCCAGACAAAGATTTAACGCAGTTTGTCCTCCCATTGTTGGCAAGACAGCATCAATTTGAGGATGTTCTTTAAGAATTTGGATAATGGATTTAGTTGTTAGAGGTAATAAGTAAATATGATCGGCCATACTTGGATCGGTCATAATTGTTGCTGGATTGGAGTTGATTAGGATGACTTCGATTCCTTCTTCGCGGATGGAACGTGCCGATTGAGAACCGGCATAATCAAATTCGCAAGCTTGTCCGATTACGATTGGACCTGAACCTATGATTAAAACCGATTTGATGGAATTGTCTTTTGGCATTGTTGTTAGTGTTGTAAGTTGTGTGTTATGAGTTGTATGTTGTTGTTTATGTGAAACCCTAGCCCCGATAGCAGTGGAAATCCTTTTTATTTTTCTTTAAAAATAAAAAGATTGGAACGTATAGCGGGAAATAGCTTCGAAAACTTATCAATTTTTATAAACAGGTTTAAAAAAAAGCCGCTACTAATAAAAGTAACGGCTTGATATTGATTAATTGCTAATCATTATTTTTTGTGTCTTGGTTCAGAAGATACAGTCAATTTATGTCTTCCTTTTGCTCTTCGACGCGCAAGGACTTTTCTTCCATTTGCAGAAGCCATTCTGTCCATAAATCCGTGTTTATTTCTTCTTTTTCTTTTCGATGGTTGAAACGTTCTTTTGCTCATTGCTTAGTATCTTTAAATCTGGTATTAATTTCTATGGTAATATGGCTCTTTTTAAACCGAGTGCAAATATACAAACCTTTTTTTTTCTGGCAAGTAGTTTTATAAAAATATTTTCATTTGATTTTATTACATTTGCTACCACAAAATATATAACATATGTTTCACAGATTTATTAAATTAATCATAGCGGCTTTATTAGTAGCTACAGCCATTTGGCAATTTACAGAAGGAAATATTGGAAACGGAATTTTTCTAATCCTATTGACAGCAATTCCGATTTTTCTTTATTATAAAAATGAATACATCCTTTTGGCATTTTTAAAGTTGAGAAAACAAGATTTTGAAGGTGCCAAATTTTGGTTGGACAAAATTAAAAACCCGCAAACGGCTTTGGTTAGAAAGCAGCAAGGCTATTACAATTACCTTCACGGTTTAATGATGTCGCAAACAAATATACACCAATCGGAGAAGTTCTTTAAAAAGGCAATTGAATTAGGATTGAGTATGGATATGGATTTGGCTGTTGCCAAGTTGAATTTGGCCGGAATTGCAATGTCAAGAAGACGCAAAATGGAAGCTACTGCCCTGTTAAACGAGGCTAAAAAGCTTGACAAACAAAATATGTTGAATGATCAGATTAAGATGATGAAAGAGCAGATGAAGAAGATATAATGTTTCAGTCTGCAGTAGCAGTTGGCAGTAACAATCTATAATTAAAAACGTCTTGAAAATTCTCAGGACGTTTTTTTATGAATTAACCAATCAGCTGCGCATATAAATCTTCTTTTTCGTTTAAATAGCGATATTCGAAACCGTGATCCTTCATTCTTTCTTTTATAGCGTGAATATCTTCTTTGCTTTTGAGTTCTAATCCTACTAAAGCCGGTGCGATTTCTCTGTTATTTTTTTTGGTAAATTGAAAGAAGGTAATATCGTCATCTTTGTTCAATATTTTATTTACAAATTCTTTCAAAGCGCCAGGACGTTGCGGAAATTGTATCATAAAATAGTGCTTAAGCCCTTCATATAAAAGCGAACGCTCTTTTATTTCCTCTGTCCTTTCGATGTCATTATTACTTCCACTAACAATACAAACTACATTTTTACCTTTTATTTCTTCTTTATAAAAATCTAATGCCGCGATTGAAAGTGCACCAGCGGGCTCAACAACCATGGCTTCTTCGTTATATAATCGCAAAATAGTAGTGCATACTTTACCTTCAGGGACAAGTATGATATCATCCAGATTTACTTTACAAATTTCAAAATTTAACTGTCCAACTTGCTTTACAGCTGCGCCATCAACAAATTTATCTATAGTTTCTAAATACGTATTTTCGGCATTAGCGATAGACGTTTTCATAGCTGGTGCGCCTAATGGTTCAACACCAATTATTTTAGTTTTGGGACTCAATTCGGCAAAAACAGTAGAAAGTCCGGCTGATAATCCACCCCCGCCAATTGGAACAAAAACATAATCGATTGGTTTTTTTGTAGCTTCTAAAATTTCCAGACCAACGGTTCCTTGTCCTGCAATAACTTTGATATCATCAAATGGATGAATGAAAACTTTGTTGTTCTCATTAGCATTTTTTATCGCTTTCACGTACGCATCATCAAACGTATTTCCAGTTAAAACAATTTCTACAAATGATTTTCCGAACAATTGCACCTGCTTTATCTTTTGCTTCGGAGTAGTTTTTGGCATATATATCACGCCATTTATTTGAAGAAGATGGCAAGAGTAAGCAACCCCTTGCGCGTGATTCCCAGCACTGGCACATACAATACCTGCTCTTTTTTCAGCATCAGAAAGTGAACTCATTTTGTTATAAGCACCACGAATTTTATAGGAACGAACCACTTGCAAATCTTCTCTTTTTAGAAGAATTGTGGCCTCAAATTCATCCGATAAATTTAAGTTCTCGGTTAATGGCGTAATCTGAACTACTCCTTTTAACTGATTTTTTGCTTGTGCTATTTCTTGAAACAAATTCATGTTTTCTCCTATTTGGATTTTTTATTCTATAATTTTCTTCATTGCTGTCATTGCGTTACGAAGTTCTGCTCCACAAATTTCAATTGAATGATTTCTAATCGCTGCGTTAATCTTTACCAATTCGAAATTATCAGTTACAGCATTATTAGTGTTATAGCTTTTTCCAATTAAATTGGTGTCTACTTTTTTCATAAAATCAGCCAAAAGCGGTTTGCAAGCGTGATCAAATAAATAGCAACCATATTCAGCTGTATCTGATATCACTCGGTTCATTTCAAATAATTTTTTTCTTGCAATTGTGTTCGCAATAAGCGGTGTTTCATGCAATGATTCGTAATAGGCTGATTCATTTTTAATTCCGGCAGAAGTCATTGTTTCATAAGCCAATTCCACTCCCGATTTTACAAAAGCGACCATCAAAGTGGCATTATCAAAATATTCCTGTTCCGAAATTTCCATTGTTCCGGCAGCTGTTTTTTCGAAAAGGGTTTCGCCCGTTGCTTCTCTCCAAGTTAGTAGATTTTTATCGCCATTTGCCCAATCTTCCATCATAGTTTTAGAAAAATCGCCTGATAAAATATCGTCCATATGCTTGTTAAACAATGGCGTCATAATAGTTTTTAATTCGTCAGCCAATTTAAAAGCTTCGACTTTAGCCGGATTTGAAAGTCGGTCCATCATGTTGGTAATTCCCCCTATTTTCAATGCTTCAGTAATTACTTCCCAGCCGTATTGAACCAGTTTTGAAGCATACGAAGCATCAATTCCTTTTTCTATCATTTTGTTAAAACTCAAAATCGAACCTGTTTGTAGCAAGCCACAAAGAATGGTTTGTTCTCCCATCAAATCCGATTTTACTTCAGCAACAAACGATGATAATAAAACACCTGCTTTATGTCCGCCAGTTCCAACACAATAGGCTTTTGCAATTTCCAAACCATCACCATTTGGATCGTTATCTGAATGCACGGCAATTAATGTTGGCACACCAAAACCGCGTAAATATTCAGCACGAACTTCTGACGCAGGCGATTTTGGAGCAATCATAATAACGGTTACATCTTTACGGATTTTCGTTCCTTCTTCGACAATATTAAATCCATGTGAATAAGACAAACAGGCACCTTGCTTCATCAAAGGCACAATTTTATTGATTACCGGAGTGTGTTGTTTGTCTGGTGCTAAATTGGAAACCAAATCGGCAGTTGGAATAATATCTTCGAAAGTTCCTACTTCAAATCCGTTTTCGGTAGCATTCACAAACGAAGCTCTTTTGTTATCAATAGCTTCTTGACGCAAAGCGTACGCAACATGAAGTCCACTATCGCGAAGATTTTGACCTTGTGCCAAACCTTGTGCGCCACAACCAATTATGACTATTTTTTTACCATTTAATTTAGAAACTCCATTTGCAAATTCGCTGCTTTGCATAAAATCACATTTTCCTAATTCCTGAACTTTTAAACGATGAGGAAGTGAATTGAAATAATTTGACATTGTATCTTTTTTTTTAATTTTTGCTTTTATTGATTTTTGAATTTTGCAATTGATATTGCCATTGAAAATTTACATTTCGAAAATCATACTCTTATGATTCAAATATTCGTTGTTTATTGGTTTCTTGGTTGGGTCATTTTTCTCCATATCCAAGACTTTTTTGTGAACACCTTCACTTGATTTTATAATGGCAATTCGAGAACTTTTGACGAATTCTATCAAACTGTATTTTGATAATTCAGTTAATAAATTATCTACTTCTTCGTCTTGACCTGTAGTTTCAAAAACGGTATAATCATCTCTAATAACTACTGCTCTTGCTCCAAATTCTCTAAGTAAGCGCTCTACCTTTACCTCTCTCATTATAACGGATGTCGGAACTTTATAGAGAGCTATTTGTTGCCAAATAATTTCATCATTGGTGTTGTAAAAAACTTTGAAAACTTCAACATTTTTTTCCAATTGACGAACAATATTTTTAACTACAGTTTCTGTTTCTCTGATTACAATTGTAAATCTGTAGATATTTTCAATTTCGCTTGGTGAAGAATTAAAACTGTCCAAACTAATTTTCCTTCTTGAAAAAATAATGGCTATTTTATTGAGTAACCCAACCTGATTTTCGGTGTAAACGGTTAATGTGAATTCCTGTTTCATAATACAATTTTTAAATTTCTTCTTTGCTCAAAACGATTTCGGCAACACCTTTTCCTTGCGGAACCATTGGGAAAACATTGTCTTCATGAAGTACGGCAACTTCTAAAAGAAACGAACTCGGATTATCTAACATTTGTTTCAAACCCTCTCGAAGTTCTTCCCGTTTCGAAATTTGTCTCCCGTCAATATTGTAGGCTTTCGCTACCTGAACGAAATTAGGACTTTGAATATCGGTAAACGAATAGCGTTTTTCATGAAACAGTTCTTGCCATTGGCGCACCATTCCGAGGTAGCTATTATTCAGAATTAAGATTTTTACGTTTGGTTGAAACTGCATTATTGTTCCCAATTCCTGTAGGTTCATTTGCGCTCCGCCATCTCCCATTATAGCAACAACTTGACGTTCCGGCGCTCCAATTTTTGCTCCAATTGCAGCTGGAAGTGCAAATCCCATTGTACCTAAACCACCGCTTGTAATGTTACTTCGGGTTTTATTTTGCTTTGCATAACGACATGCCACCATTTGATGCTGTCCAACATCAGTTACAATTACGGCTTCACCATTGGTTAGTTCATTAAGCACATTTACCACTTCGCCCATTGTTAAACCACCTTCGGTTGGATTCAGTTCTTTATCTATTACCGTTGTGGTTTCTTTTTCTCTTTTAATTTCAAATTCTTGAAACCATTCCGGGCGCGGTTTATTTTCAATTAAATTAGTAAGCAAAGGCAAGGTTTCTTTACAATCGCCCCAAATAGAAACTGCAGTTTGTACATTTTTATCAATTTCGGCAGGGTCAATATCCAAGTGAATGACATTTGCTTGTTTGGCATATTTATCTAATCTCCCTGTTACACGGTCGTCAAATCGCATTCCGACAGCAATTAAAACATCACATTCATTTGTTAAGAAATTTGGACCATAATTACCGTGCATTCCCAACATACCGACACCTAAAGGATGATCTGTTGGAATAGCACTCATTCCCATAATTGTCCAAGCTGCTGGTAAATTTCCCTTTTCAATAAAATTTTGGAACTCCTTTTCAGCATTTCCTAAAATGATTCCTTGACCAAATATTACAAATGGTTTTTTAGCTTCATTGATTAATTTTGCAGCATTTTCTACATATTCTGGTCTGATAATAGGATTTGGTCTGTAACTTCTAACATGTATGCAAGATCGATAACCAATATAATCGAATAATTGCAATTGTGCATTCTTCGTGATGTCTATTAAAACTGGACCGGGACGACCACTTTTCGCAATGTAGAATGCTTTAGCAAGTACTTCAGGAATTTCAGTAGCATCCGTAATTTGATAATTCCATTTTGTAATTGGAGTAGTGATGTTAATTATATCTGTTTCCTGAAAGGCATCAGTTCCCAATAAATGAGCAAAAACTTGACCCGTAATACAAACCAAAGGGGTGGAATCTATCAAAGCATCAGCCAAACCTGTAACCAAGTTTGTTGCTCCCGGACCGCTTGTCGCAAATACAACACCCGTTTTTCCGCTAACTCTCGCATAACCTTGTGCAGCATGAATAGCACCTTGCTCGTGGCGAACCAAAATGTGATTTAACTTTTCTTTAAAATCAAAAAGGGCATCATAAATTGGCATAATTGCTCCTCCAGGATAACCAAAAATAGTAGTTACACTTTCAGATAATAAAGCATCAATTACTGCCAAACTTCCTGTGGTAGAAATAGGTTGTCTTCCCGCTTTTTCGATTTTATCTAATTCTAATGTTTTCATAGTATTTCTATTTTTTTATACCTACAAGGTTTCAAAACCTTGTAGGAAATCTATAAGCTTAATCTTCATCAGTAACACAGCCTTCAGAAGCATCTTTAACCAATTTTACATATTTATAAAGTACTCCGTTTGTCACTTTTAAAGCTGGTATGACTAGTTTTTTTCTTCTTTCTTCCAACTCAGCATCGGAAATTTTTAAATTAATAGCGTTAGAAACTGCATCAAGTTCGATAATATCACCATCGTTAACGAGTGCAATATTTCCCCCATCGAAAGCTTCCGGAGTTATATGACCGACAACAAATCCGTGGGTTCCACCGCTAAATCTTCCGTCGGTAATTAGAGCAACACTTTTTCCTAAACCTGCACCAATAATTGCAGATGTTGGTTTAAGCATCTCGGGCATACCAGGACCACCTTTTGGGCCAACATATCGAATGACAATTACATCGCCTGATTGAATTTTTTTATCTTCTATACCTTGAATAAGTTCTTTTTCGCCATCAAAAACTTTGGCTGGACCGATGAATTTTTCTCCTTCTTTGCCTGTAATTTTTGCCACAGAGCCTTTGGTTGCGAGGTTTCCATATAAGATTTGAAGGTGCCCAGTTTCTTTAATAGGATTTTCGATAGTGCGAATTATATTTTGATTTTCAAAATCAATTTCTACAACATTTTCTAAATTTTCAGCCAATGTTTTTCCGGTAACGGTGATGCAATTTCCGTGAAGCATTCCTTTGCTCAACAAATATTTTAAAACCATAGGAACGCCTCCTTTTTCGTGGAGATTTTGCATTAAATAATTTCCACCTGGTTTGAAATCAGCTATCAATGGCGTCGTATTGCTGATTCTTTGAAAATCGTCCTGCGTAATTTTAACACCTACACTTTTTGCCATGGCGATAATATGTAACACCGCATTTGTACTTCCGCCAAGTGCAATTAAAGTGGTGATTGCATTCTCAAAAGCTGCAAATGTCATTATATCTTTAGGACAAATATTTTTTTCTAATAGTACTTTTATATAATTAGCAGTTCGCTTACACTCTTCAATTTTTTCATGACTTACTGCAGGGTTAGAACTCGAATAAGGCAAACTCATTCCGAGAGCTTCGATTGCTATTGCCATTGTATTTGCAGTATACATTCCGCCACAAGCGCCAGCTCCTGGACAGGAATTTTTAATAATTCCTCTGAATTCTTCTTCGGATATTTTTCCGGCTATTTTTTCACCTAAAGCTTCAAAGGCTGAAACGATGTTCAAATCTTTTCCTTGGTATTTTCCCGGAGCAATGGTTCCGCCATATACCATAATTGATGGCCTATTTAATCTTCCCATTGCAATAATTGCTCCCGGCATATTTTTGTCACAACCCGGAACTGCAATTACACCGTCATAATAATGTCCTGCAACCACACTTTCAATACTATCTGCAATGATTTCGCGACTTACTAAGGAATAACGCATTCCATCTGTTCCGTTAGTGATACCGTCGCTAATTCCGATAGTATTAAATATCAATCCGACCATTTCATTTTCATTTACTTCTACTTTGATGTAAGAAGCCAAATGATTGAGGTGCATATTACACGTATTTCCATCATAACCCATTGATGCAATCCCTATAAATGGCTGAGCCAATTGAGTATCATTCAAGCCAATCCCATACAACATAGCTTGAGCTGCAGGTTGTGTTGGATCTTGAGTTACCGTTTTACTATATTTATTTAATTCCATTAGTTATTTGTTTATTGTAATTCTTTTTCCAGAACTAAATTTTTATAAGCGGTTTGCAATTTTTTACCCAAAGTTTCATTCCAGTTTTTAGGAAAGTTTTTCTTTTCTAGGGATTTCAATCCTATAATTTCAGCGGCTGTTCCACATAAGAATGCACTATCAGCATTTGCTAAATCTTCTAGTAAAAATGCTCCTTCTGTTAATTCTATTTCTAAATCTTTACACAATTCTATTACGGTTGCTCTTGTAATTCCGGGTAAAATATTTCCGGTTTTTGGAGTAAACAGTTTTCCTTCTTTCTCAAAAAACAAATTAGAACCCGGACCTTCAGCCAGAAAACCATCTGTATCAAGAAGAAGCGCTTCGTCAAAACCTTTTTCTTTCGCTTCAGTACTCGCTAGAATAGAGTTGACATAATGTCCACAAACTTTTGCTTCGATTTTTGTCGATTTAGGATGCGGACGGCAAAATGAAGAAATAGTAACATTTAGTAAATTATCACCAAGATAAGCACCCCATTCCCATGCGCAAATGAGAATTGAAACGCTACTAGGTTTTGTCAAACTCATATTTGGACCACAAAAAACTAACGGCCGAACGTAAGCATCTGTGAAATTGTTTACTTCAAGAACTTTATAGGTTTGCTCAATTAAATCATCAACATCATACTCAAATGGAATATTTATCATTTGACAAGATTTTTTCAATCGCTCGTAATGCTCCGTTGCTTTATATACACGGACACCGTTTTCAGTATTGTAAGCTCTAATACCTTCGAAAACTCCGTAGCCATAATGAAGTGACTGCCCATATAAATCTGTGGTCGCTTTCGTGGCTTTTACAAATTCTCCATTTAGATAAACTGTTGTTTTTTCGTTGAAATACATTTACTTAATTTTTTAATTTAAAAAAAGCCTTTCCCAATTATGACTGAGGAAGGCTTACTATAAGTTACTACAATCCTAGCTCGTCACATAAAACGAATAATGATAATGACAATAATGATTACTAAATTTTTCATCTTATTTTTAAAAACAAAAACCTTCTCTATGGGAAGGTTTTGAATATTTTTTATACAAACATCTTCCTCTGAAACTTTAAAATTTCAATGACAATAACGTTGATGCTGTTTGAATTTAAATACATTTATTACTTAATTTTTATTTTACAAATTTATTAGCTTATCTGGAAAAACAACTATAATAATTCAAATAAAATCTCAAGTTAGCGAGTTTTTATTAATATTTTAATAAAATGCTGTTATTATAATCAAATTAACATTTATAGATCCAGATAATTCTATATCTGTAAATTAATATCCCGACAACGGAATTTCAATTTCGTATTTTTTATTCGTTGGATTTAGTAACTTTTTGTCACGTAACCAAGGATTATGAATTTTAAGAATTTTATAGTTTATACCTTGCGTTTTAGCAAAATCAGCTAAATCATTAATACTACTGTCGATTTCAATTTTTTTGGAAGGAATTTGAGAATACAAATCGCTGGAAAATATACTAAAACCGTATTTGGCAGGATTTCTCATAATTTCTTTTAAAGCTAAAATTCTAAAAACATAACGCGATGTTTCTTCTGTAAGAGCCAAATCATAGTAATTGGAAACTTTTTGTTCTTCTATTTTTTTTCCAACTCCAGTCATCCCTCCGTTGTAAGAGGCCGCGGCCAATGTCCATGAACCGAATTTTTCTTTGGCAGACAACAAATATTTACAAGCCGCTTCGGTAGCTTTTTCCAAATGATAGCGCTCATCAACAATATCATTGACTTCCATTCCTTTTTCTTTAGCAGTATCAGGCATAAACTGCCAAACACCTTTTGCACCTGCACCTGAAACTGCATTAGTCAAACCACTTTCGATTACGGCTAAATATTTGAAATCATCAGGAATGCTGTACTTTTGAAGAATAGGCTCAATGACAGGAAAAGCTCTGTTAGCTCTCTTAATTATGAGCACAGTTGTAGCATGCAAATTGGCATTTATAAGTAATTCTCTGTCTAATCGTTCTTTTACATCAGTAATTTGTAATGGTGCTGTTTCACCTGCAAAATCAACAGCATTTGGGAAATACATTGCTGTCCCTTCATGTAGTAATTTATCTTTGCTATCACCAGAAACTCCAAAAATTAGAATTCCTGCGATTAAAATTACTCCAATAGTAGATAAAAGGGCTTTATTCGTTTTCATTTTCATTTCATTTTATATTGGTAAAACTACAATAAATGGCCTAATTTCAGTAATTGTCTAACATAATTTTAGGTAAATTTTCGTTAAACCATCTGTATTTTGATATAATCATTATGTGTGTTCCACCTTTAACATGGATAGGTTTATTAATATATTTTATAGGAAAAACTTCATCCGCATCGCCATGAATATGAATAATTTCGTTGTCTATTATTGTTCGGTTCCAATTGATTAATTGTTCTATTGCCCAATCTAAATAGCTTTTGTCCCGAAAGGAAAGAAACTTTTCATAGCGTTCTAATTTTTGTTTTAAAACAGAGGAACCAAAAGTAAATTTGGCTAAAAACTCAATGTTTTCAAATAGTTTGGTCGGTATAAGTTTGTATGCTTTTGTGGATTTAGCAACTTTCATTTGTCTTGATAATTCTGCATTTGATTTTATGCTCGAAATGATGATCACTTTTTTGGGATTCACAAATGGTTTCATTTCCTGAACCAAAATACCACCAAATGAAACTCCAACCAAGATAACATTTTCATGCTTTATGTTTTTTGCCATATGCCTAGCGTACTCTTTCAATGATTCATTTTTATTGGGTAAAACCCATTCCAGTAAATGCATTTCAAAAGTTTCAGTTGGTAAATGAATTCGTTCAAAAATACCTGAACTGGCAGCCATTCCTGGCATAAAATAAACATGAATTTTTGACATTATTTAACTTGAAACCGGTTAATTATTAGTAACTTTGCCTAAAATTAATCCTTTTTGTTTACAATCACATGGAAGTAACCGCATTTATAGAAAAAATAGAGATTAAAGACAATACTTTCGCTCGTCAGTTTGAAACTTTGGTAGATGGAAAATTAATTTCTGTAGAATATTCGTTTCAGGAGAAAAAGATTTTCTTAACAAGAATAAATGCTTTTGATGGTTTCAACAATGATGAATTCATTAACGATTTACTTAAAAACATTATGGAAATTGCTTACGAAAGAAAGTTAAAAGTAGTTCCGATTTTACCAAAAATTGCACTTTTCTTTAGAAAGAATAGTTGTTATAAAGATTTACTTCCGCCTGGAATTAAAATATAATTAAATAAAACGTCCTCTCATTCCAATAAACGAGAGGACATTTTTTATGCTTCAACATTTACAAATTCTAATCTGACACTTCCATCCTCATCTATTTTTGTCAAATTAATTTTGTGTAAAGTATTGGCTAATTCCGGATTCCACAGGGTTTTGACTTTTACGTAATTTTCGGTAAAACCGTGAATATAACCTTCTTTGTTTTCGCTTTCAAAAAGTACCGTTCTATTAGTTCCTATCTGGCTTTCATAAAAAGCACGGCGTTTTTTTACGGATAAACCGCGTAGCATTTTACTTCTTTTGTTTCTCACATTCATCGGAACAACATCCGGCAATTCGGCAGCTTCTGTATTATCTCTTTCCGAATAAGTAAAAACGTGTAAATATGATATGTCCATTTCGTTTAGAAAATTATACGTTTCTAAGAAATTTTCATCTGTTTCCCCTGGAAAACCAACAATAACATCAACCCCAATACAGGCATAAGGCATTACTTCACGGATTTTGTTAACTCTTTCTGTATATACTTCGCGCAAATAACGACGCTTCATTTTCTTCAAAATATCATTGCTTCCGGATTGTAATGGAATATGAAAGTGCGGTACAAATGTTCGACTATTCGATACAAATTCTATAGTTTCGTTTTTCAATAGATTTGGTTCGATAGACGAAATCCGAAGTCTTTCAATGCCTTCCACTTTGTCAAGCGCCTGAACTAAATCGAGAAAAGTATGTTCATGTTTTTTATTTCCAAATTCTCCTTTGCCATAATCTCCAATATTCACACCGGTCAAAACGATTTCTTTTATTCCCTGTTTCGAAATATCAGAAGCATTTTTCAATACATTTTCCAAAGCGTCACTTCTTGAAATACCTCGTGCCAAAGGAATTGTACAATAGGTACATTTATAGTCGCAACCATCCTGAACTTTCAGAAATGCACGCGTTCTATCGCCAATAGAATAGCTTCCAACGTAGAAATCGGCATCTTCAATTTCACATGAATGCACTTCGCCCATATCATTTTTGGACAAATCATTTATATAATCGGTGATTTTAAATTTTTCAGTGGCACCCAAAACCAAATCAACACCGTCAACTGCAGCTAATTCTTCGGGTTTTAATTGTGCATAGCAACCCACAGCAGCAACAAATGCTTTATCGTTAAGCTTCATCGCTTTCTTTACAATATGTTTAAATTGCTTGTCGGCATTATCGGTAACCGAGCACGTATTGATGACATAAATATCAGCAATTTCTTCAAAATCGACGCGGTCAAAACCTTCGTCCTGAAAATTTCTCGCGATAGTAGAAGTTTCGGAGAAGTTGAGTTTGCAACCTAGAGTATAAAAGGCAACTTTCTTTTTTAGTTCCATAAGTATTCTCAATTAATGAAATCGTTGTCAAAAATTAAGGGTGTAAAGATATGTTAATTTGGAAATTAAACAATTTGGAAATTTGGAAATGTAATCAATACTCAAATTGACATATTTTCAAATTAAATCTATTCTTTTCTATATTTTTTAGTGATTTCAAAAACATGTTCCAAAATCTTAGCATCTTGTTCAGAAAATTCAACCTGTCTTCGTGCCATAACAATCTTGGCAGTTTGAAACGCCTTAGAAGTTAAATAAGTTGTGAATCCTGAAGCTCCGCCCCAAGAAAAACTTGGCACAAAATTACGTGGAAAACCAGCTCCAAAAATATTAGCAGAAACACCAACCACAGTTCCAGTATTGAACATCGTATTGATGCCACATTTACTATGATCACCCATCATTAATCCGCAGAATTGAAGTCCGGTTTTTGCAAAACCTTCGGTTTCATAACTCCACAAACGCACTTCTTCATAGTTATTTTTTAGATTTGAATTATTGCTATCCGCACCAATATTACACCATTCACCAAGAACAGCATTTCCTAAAAATCCTTCATGCCCTTTATTAGAATAACCAAACAAAACCGAATTACTTACTTCACCACCAATGACGGAATGTGGCCCAACGGTGGTAGCCCCATAAACTTTGGAAGCCAACTTGACTCTGCCTGATTCGCACAAAGCAAATGGCCCTCTAATTACGGAACCTTCCATGATTTCGGCATTTTTCCCAATATAGATTGGTCCGGTTGATGCGTTTAAAGTGACAAATTCAAGCCTTGCTCCTTCTTCAATAAAAATGTTTTCCGGAGCAATTACATTAACACTTTTTGGAATAGGTTGTGAGTTTCTGCTTTCAGTAATAAGTTCAAAATCTTCTCTTAATGCTGCATCATTTTTGGCAAAAATATCCCAAGTATGCTGCACTTTTATACATTCTTCATTGAATTCTATTATTTCATAACTATCAAAATCGACTTCTTCCTGGGTATCATTCGTATAAAAAGCAATCACTTCTTCACCTTGAAAAATGGCTTGATTTTTTTCTAAATTTTTAACCATTTCTACTAAAATATCATTTGGCAAAAACGATGCATTAATCATAACATTGTCTTCCATTTCAACCATTGGAAACTTTTCTGAAAGGTATTCTTCGGTCAAAGTGGTGGTGGTATAACCTAAATATTTTTCCCATTTTTCACGTATAGTTAAAATTCCGATACGGATATCGGCTACTGGTCTTGTGAAAGTAAATGGTAAAAGTGCGTTACGAACTGTTCCGTCAAAAAGTATGTAGTTCATTTTTTAAGTATCAAAGTTGCAAGGTGCCAAAGTTACAAAGTTTATTGCATAAAAAAACCACTCACTTTCGTGAATGGTTTTATATAAATTGAGACTCTAAAATATTTATTTTGAATGCTTAGCGTATTTAGTTTTGAATTTATCAATACGTCCTGCAGTATCGATAAGTTTAGATTTACCTGTGTAAAAAGGATGAGAAGTTCTAGAAATCTCCATTTTGAAAACTGGATATTCAACACCTTCGTGAGTGATTGTTTCTTTTGTTTCTACTGTTGATTTAGTAATAAAAACATCATCATTTGACATGTCTTTAAAAGCAACTAATCTGTAATTTTCTGGGTGAATTCCTTGTTTCATTTTGTAAATCTTTTTATTGTTATGAAGTAGTTTTATTTTGAAGCTTTCACTTTGAAAGGTATAAACTAGCTACAACTTTTATTTATCTTTTTTATTTAGAGTGTGCAAAAATACAATTATTTTTTAAAAATCAAACCAATCTGTAACTTTTTTTAATTGTTTTGCACTTACCAAAAAGTAATTACGGAATTACTATCTTTGTTAATTAATCAAAACCTAAACAAAACTTATGGGAAAAACTATTTCTCCTTCTAAGTCGGCCATACAATATGGCGTTATTTTCGGAATCATTATGATTCTTGAACTTGTAATATCGTATTCTTTTGACCTTACATCTGAAGACAAAGCATACGGTATAACTATCAATATCTTAAATTTTCTGATTCTTCCTATTACTTTGATTGTTATTGGATGCAATAATTTCAAAGATAAATTTAATTCAGGTTTCATTTCATTTGCTGAATGTTTAAAAATCGGAGTAACTATTTGCATAATAGCCGCATTAATGTATGCTATATTTTATGTCATCTTTGATATGATTTTCCCTGAATTTGGAGAAAAAATTATAAACCAAGCAAAAGAAGCTGTAATAAAACAAGGAGAAGGCCAACCCAAAGAGCAAACCGAAATGGCATTGTCAATGACTGAAAAAATGATGAGCCCTTTTGTTATTGTGCCAATAACTATTGTTATGTATGCTTTTATTGGATTGATTTATTCATTGATAATCGGAGCAATACTTAAAAAAGAAAGACCAAACAGTTTATAAATGAATCTATCCATAATAATTCCGCTTCTTAACGAACAGGAATCTTTACCAGAATTACACCAATGGATTGTCAAAGTAATGACAACCCACAATTATTCTTATGAAGTTATTTTCATTGATGATGGGAGTACGGATGAGTCGTGGCAAATTATTGAAAAACTTTCGAAAGAAAATACAAATGTAAAAGGAATTCAGTTCCTTACTAATTTTGGAAAATCTCAAGCTTTACATGCCGGTTTTGCTAAAGCTAAAGGAGACGTAATTATTACTATGGATGCCGATTTGCAAGATAGTCCGGAGGAAATTCCGGATTTATTCAACATGATAACCAATCAAAATTATGATTTGGTTTCAGGATGGAAAAAGAAACGTTACGATTCGGTTATAGGTAAAAATTTGCCTTCCAAATTATTTAATTGGGCTGCACGAAAAACGTCTGGCGTTAAACTTAATGATTTCAACTGCGGCTTAAAAGCCTATAAAAAT
>CANKLK010000005.1 GCA_947482805.1 Flavobacteriaceae bacterium | reverse complement strand
TCACCAACTAGAACATACGCCCCAATCATTAAAACTATTCTAAACAAATACACACCAAAAGACATCCACGGAATGGTGCATTGTTCCGGTGGAGCACAAACAAAAGTGCTTCATTTTGTAGATAAAGTTCATGTAATAAAAGACAATCTTTTTCCCGTTCCGCCACTTTTCAAATTGATACAAGAACAATCCAAAACGAATTGGAAAGAAATGTATCAAGTCTTTAACTGCGGCCACCGAATGGAATTATATGTTCCAAAAGAAATTGTAAATGATATAATCGATATCTCAAAATCTTTTGGTGTTGAGGCTCAAATTGTAGGTAGAGTAGAGGCAAGTGAAAATAAAAAACTTACTATAACTAGTGAGTTTGGAAAGTTTGAGTATTAAAATCGAAATGATGACTATCAACCTAAAAAACGGTGTCGATAAATTGCTTTTTGGAATGAAGCAAAAGGATGTTGAATTGATTTACGGCAAACCTAACAAGCTATATAAGGATGAAGATGACAACGTTATTTGTTTGTATAATAAGGAAAAACTGAGTTTAACCTTTTATGAAGACGAAGCATTTCGTTTGGGTTATATAATTTGCTCGCATCCTGATTCCACCATTTTGGATAAAAAAATTATTGGAAGAAATATAGAAGATGTTAAAAATGAATTGCCATTTAAATCCTGGACAAAGGAAGATTTTGATACTACAGAAAATCACTTCAATGAAAGTAACTGGTTGATTTTACAATCTGAATACGATGATGTTATACGGGTTGAAATTGGAGCCATTATCAATGACAAAGACGAGTTTGATTGGAAGTTTAAAAGCTAATTAAGGACAAAGATAACCAAGAAAAAGGCACAAGTTCACTTAGTTTTGTAGTGCGCTTTGTGCCTTTTTTGTGTTTCTTAGTGGTTAAACTTTATATAATTTCAGCGCTTAAGCCAGCTTCTAAAAGTTGAGTGCATTGTGGTTTTAGTTCATCAATCGAACCTGTTTTTACAGTACATTTTCCTTTATAGTGAACTAAAATGGCACATTGTTCGGCTTGTTCCGGAGTATGATTACATACCCGAATCAATGTGTCAATCACATGATCAAAAGTGTTGACATCATCGTTATACAATACGATTTCGTTATTAATTCCTATTTGTTCTTCAACTAAAACGTCTTCCTGAACTTTTTCGATAGTACTCATTTTCATATCGTTATACAAGGTGTAAAATTTTCGAAAGCTAATTTACATATTTCAACGAAACCCAATTATTTCTTTCGAATTTTTTAACAAATGTCAATCCTTTTTCGGTGCAGGACTCATCAATAAATGGAATGTCTTCATTATAGAAACCACTTAATAAAAGGATTCCGTTTTTGTTTAAACAATCCACGTATTGTTGCATGTCATTTAATAATATATTGCGATTGATATTGGCAATTATCAGGTCATATTTATTTCCTTTTAATAAAGAAGCATCGCCCTCATAAACAGAGATTTCATGGCAATTATTACGTTCTGCATTTTCAATAGAATTCAAGTAACACCAATTATCTATATCGATGGCGTCAATAGGTTTGGCACCTTTCATTTCGGCAAGTATTGCCAAAATAGCTGTTCCGCAACCCATGTCTAGTGTTTTTAAATTAGAAACATTAGTTTCTAAAAGATGTTGAATCATCATATGTGTAGTTTCATGATGACCAGTTCCGAAGCTCATTTTTGGTTCGATTACTATATCAAATTCGGCATAAGTTTTTGGGTGGAAAGGTGCGCGAACATGGCATTTACCATTTACATCGATTGGCTCGAAGTTTTTTTCCCATTCCTCATTCCAATTGACTTGCTCAATTTCTTCGATTGTATGGGAAATAGTAAAGTCAGGAGAATGTAACAAATAAATATCATCTAATATATTTTTAGTCCAAAGGTCTTTTTGAATATAGGCACTAAATCCATTTTCGGTTTCCATGAAACTTTCAAAAGGTTTTTCACCAAGTTCTGCGATTAAAATTTCGGAACCTGGTTCTTTTGGGTCAACCGAAAAATGGTATGCTAAATAGATGTTTGACATTCTTTTTTTTGCAAAGGTAACAATCGCAAGACTACTATAAAGTCATTTCAAAAAAAATTAATCATCTGTATTGGCAACAGTTTTTAAACTGGCATTTGGAATTGCGTCAGGCGTAACACTAAATATCATCAACTTGCTATAGCGTTTTCCGTCTACGTCATAAAGATAAGTAATAGTATTTTCTTTTGGATTATAGACCAATTTTGCTCTCATAAATTTGGAACGTATTAACCATGTTCCTTCTTCTTCGCTGGTTTGTGTGAATTCAATAATGGAACCATGATGCAATCTTGCTTGCCCATTATCATTCATGCTGATTACGATATAACCATTAGTTTTGGAACCTATTTCACGAATATCAATAACAGAGTTTTCATATTCTGTTTCTTTAAGTTCGTATTTTTCGAACTCTTTGTTCCAACAATAATATTTTCGAGATTCGGATTGAAACCGTTTTTGAATATCTATTTGGGCATGTGTGTTCCAAGAGTATACACACAAAAAAAGTAGGATAAGTTTTGCTTTCATTTGTTTTGACTTTAGAGCGAAGTAAAAATAATTAATTAATTCGATTAAAAGCAAAAATAATCGATTAAAAGCAATTAAATAATTAAAAAATAAAAAAAACCTTTCAAAAAACATGAAAGGTTAATATTTTAAATATTATTTTTCTCATATTGAACTTACAATTGCGGCAAAATCGGATGCTTTTAAAGCGGCACCACCAATTAACCCTCCATCGACATCTGGTTTTGAGAAAATTTCTTTAGCGTTTTCTGGTTTAACGCTACCACCATAAAGTATAGAAACATCTTCGGCGATAGTACTCCCAAAATGCTGTCTAATAGTTTCTCTGATAAAGCGATGCATTTCCTGTGCTTGTTCTGGAGAAGCGGTTTCTCCTGTTCCAATAGCCCAAACAGGCTCGTATGCTAAAACTATTTGTTCCCAATTTTCATCTTTAATATGAAACAATCCGTCACGAAGTTGGTTTTCTACTATATTAAAGTGTTGATTGTTTTGTCTGTCTTTTAGCTCTTCACCAAAGCAAAAAATGACTGTCATATTGTGAGATAATGCAGTAGTTACTTTATCTGCTAAAATAAAATCGGTTTCATGAAAATAAGCACGTCTTTCAGAATGACCAATGATAACGATATTTACTCCAACACTTTTAAGCATATCTGCCGAAATTTCACCTGTATAAGCGCCACTTTCAAACTGACTCATATTTTGAGCAGCAACAGCAATATTAGTAAACTCCAAATGATCAACAGCTGAAGCTAGATTAATAAATGTTGGTGCAACGATAACTTGTGCTTCAACATCATTAGGTAATTTATCTATTAATTCATTTAATAAATCTTCTGTTTCTTCAGCATTTTTATGCATTTTCCAATTGCCTGCAACAATTTTTTGTCTCATTACTCAAGTTTTTTTAATTGCTTATTGATTTTATCAAAATCAGTTTCAATAGCGCGATATGTTACAATTCCCCCTTTTTTATCAATAATAATATATCTCGGAATCCAATCTAAATCTATAGATTTTCCAAATTCTCCTTTCATGCCATCGGTTGCCCAATAATGGTCACCTTTTAATTCATGTTTTTCAATTCCGGCCTGCCATTTGTCAAAAGTTTTATCCATTGAGATAAATACATAATCTACATTTGGATTATTGGTTTGCATTTCTTTTAGTTTTGGCATAGCTTTTACACAATCGCTGCACCAAGATGCCCAAACTTCAATTACTGTAACTTTACCATTATGTTTTTTTAATATTTCGTTAAAAGAGATTTCTTTATTATCGATAGAAATTATTTTTTTTGATAAACTCTCTTCGGAAAATTCTTTGTTTTGTGCATTGCTACAAGATAAAGCAGTCATAGTTGTAAGTAAATAGAGAGCAATTTTTTTCATATTTTTTTGAATTTGGGGTATAACTTATTAGTCAAGGTCTTGCTGTTTATTTTGATCTTTTAAATAAAAGATTTTATGTTTTTTTCTTCGTCGCTCGCGTCTTTCTTTTTTCTTCTTACTGTCATAAATATATTTAATAATTAAAAGTATACCTAATCCAGAAGAAAATATGAAAGCACTTCCAATAAGTATATAAATGGTGTTTCCTAAAGGTGGATCTTCCATTGTAGAAATATGTTCTAAAATATAATAGCCTAAAATAAATATTACAATACAAGCACCAATTCCTATTAATGCTCGCTCATGAAGTCTTTTCGACATTATGTATTTAATCATATTCTAAAGTATAATTTATAAAAATAGTAAAAAGATAAAGAACTAATTTATTTTTTCAGTTCAGAAAATGGTTTGTTAATCAATTTTTGGTAGTCAACGGGCTCAAATTTATTTTCAGTAATGCCATAATAATATTTGTATTCATTTCCGTTCCACAAATATTTCACACCCGGAGTATCTTTTCCTGAACCTAATACTTTCCAAAAAGGAATAACTTCAATTATTTTGAATGGATATTCGGCTCCAGCATATTTGAAAAAGTCAGGAATTAAATCAGCTTCTTCATTCATAAAAATAATCGAAATTTCAGGAAAACTTTTATTTTTTTGTTTCAATTCAGTCAACTCTTTTGCTGCTACTCGACAATGGTCGCAACCAGGCACAAAAAAGCAAAGCGTTTTTCTTCCGGTGTCAATTTTAGAAAAATAGGAAGCATAACCTGATTTGTGTTTTTCAGGCTCAGTGATTTCTTTTTTTACTTCGGTTTTTTCAGCTTCAATTTTCTTTATAGTATCTTTTGAAACTATAATAGCTGTAGTGTCTACAGTTACATGTTGAATAGTATCAGTTGTTGTCTCTTCCGGAGATGAAACTTCAAAGTTACTTGCCGGTGGCTGTATTGGAGCCAACATGAAAATAGCCAAAATTGTAGCAAAAAGTACAGTCGTCAAAACCCAAAAGTTTCCAGTTTTAGGGTCTTTTGGCAACAAAACAAACAGATAAGCTAAGAGTCCTACTGCTACTATGTTTTTGATGATAGCTTCTATCGGAGTCATAGGAATAAGTTCTCCGAAACAACCACAGTTACCGGTATTTCCACCACTTAAAAAAGTCACATAGCTCAAATGACCTATAAAGACAGACAATAATAAAATGGTAATCGGAATAATGAATTTACGTAAATAGTTTTTCTGTAACAATAATAATCCTAATGCTAATTCAATTCCGATAAGTGTTCGAGAGAAGAATGGAGCAAAACTTTCAGAAAATCCCATAGGATATAATTGTTTCACTTCAAACGTTGAAATTGCAAAATAAGGGGAATCTAATAATTGTGCTTTTGAAAGTTTAGCTAGAGCAGAAACTATAAAAAGAACCGCTACAATAACTCTTAATGTCCATGCGATATATGTTTTTTGGGTTTCAGTTGCCATAGGTTGGGATTATTTTATTGTTGTCCAAATTTCATTAAAATTAGCGCAAAAACGGAGTAATTAATCATGTCTTGATAATTGGCATCAATGCCTTCTGAAACCAAAGTTTTTCCTTTATTGTCCTCAATTTGCTTTACGCGAAGTAACTTTTGCAGAATCAAATCGGTTAACGAACTAACACGCATTTCGCGCCAAGCTTCTCCATAATCGTGATTTTTGTCTTCCATAAGTGATTTTGTAGCGGCAATTTTCTCATCATACAACTGAATGGCTTTAGCTGCCTCCAAATCGGGTTGATCAACAACACCTAAATCCAATTGGATTAATGCCATAATAGAATAGTTAATAATCCCAATGAATTCACCAGTTTCATCTTCGTCAACTTTTCGAATTTCGTTTTGTTGTAAACTTCTAATACGTTGGGCTTTGATGAATATTTGGTCGGTTAATGATGGCAATCTCAAGATTCTCCAGGCACTTCCATAATCTTGCATTTTGTTAGTAAAAAGTTGTCGGCAAATTGCGATAACCTTATCATATTCTTGAGAAGTTTTACTCATTTCAGTGTATCTTTGTGTCAAATTTCACCAAAAGTAAAGAATTAAGATTGAAGTACAAAGTACAAAATCTTATTACTCAATTAAGATTGCCTATGACTATTAATTGCCTCGGAAAGCTAATTGACTTAACACCTCCCAAAGTAATGGGAATATTGAACGTCACTCCAAATTCGTTCTACGATGGAGGCAAACATACTGATGATGAAAGTGTGCTTTTCAAAGTTGAAAAAATGCTTTCGGAAGGTGCTACTTTTATTGATATTGGTGCTTATTCTAGTAAACCAAGTGCAGAATTTATTTCGGAAGAAGAAGAGATTAGCCGATTAATTCCAGTTATACAATTAGTTTTAAAACATTTTCCGGACACATTGATTTCTGTTGATACTTTTCGTGCTAAAGTGGCGAAAGCAGCGATTGAAAACGGCGCGTGCATTATAAATGATATTTCTGCAGGAAGTTTGGACACAGCAATGATGGCAACAGTAGCCAAACTTCATGTTCCCTATATAATGATGCACATGAAAGGTAATCCGCAAACAATGCAAAGTATGGCGAATTATGAAAATATTACCAAAGAAATACTGTTTTACTTTTCAGAAAAAGTAGCGCAAGCAAGAAGTTTGGGAATCAGTGATTTGCTAATCGATCCCGGATTTGGATTTGCCAAGACAAAAGACCAAAATTTTGATGTGATGAATGATTTAGAGTTATTTCAAATGCTCGAATTACCACTACTAGTTGGCGTTTCAAGAAAATCAATGATATACAAAACGCTTGAAACTTCACCCGAATTTGCACTAAATGGGACAACAGTTTTAAATACCATAGCGTTGCAAAAAGGCGCCAACATCCTTCGGGTTCACGATGTAAAAGAAGCTATGGAAACCATAAAGTTAGTTAGTCAATTATGAAAGGAATAGTTGTTTTAGTTCTTTTATTTTTATTGTCTTCGTGTCAAAATAAAGAAGTTATTTTGCCTCAAGCCAATGAAACTGTCGTAGCCGATGTGAAAGATTATTCTCCTATTTATTTCTTTTTCAAAACAGAAGAAAAAGACACTTTAATTGAAGTAAACAATAACAAATCAATTAGTTCGACCAATTTGTTTTTTAATATAGATAAGCGTTTGCCATTGCGAAAAGTGATATTGGAAATTAAAAAACTGCAAGCCAAAAAGACTTCAAGCATGCACAAAAGCGTAACGTCTGAAAATTATTTTACTTATACAGATACGGTAAAAAAAACTATGGCTTTCTTTCCTTTTACCAAAGTGAAATATAAGTTAGAGAAACCCGATTTTAATGTAATCTATTTTTATTTAGACCGAAATGATTTGGTTCATTTTAAGGAAGAAGTTTTTTCTAAAAATGAGTTACAGACATTTTTAGATTCAAAATCAGTTCCGGCTTCAAGCGTTGTTTTTGCTTATGATAAGGGAATGTCGTTTGGAAAGTATATACAGTATCAATTTTTTGTAAAGCACTTGATTGCTCCTAAGGGAATTAGTATTAATACAAAAAAAGAATACATTTATTGAACTTCGTAAATCTTACTTTTACTGATGATGATACGGTTCGTTTCTGAGAATAGTAAATCCACGATATAATTGTTCGATAAAAAATAATCGTACCATTTGATGTGAAAATGTCATCAGTGAAAGTGAAATTTTGCCCTGTGCTTTTTGATATACTTCATCGCTAAAGCCATATGGACCGCCAATCACAAAAACTAAAGTTTTCGCTCCCGAATTCATTTTCTTTTGCAGATAATCCGAAAAACCAATACTGGAAAAAGTAGTGCCGTTTTCATCTAATAAAATCAATTGGTCTGTTGCTGTGAGTTTCGCCAAAATCAGTTCACCTTCTTTTTCTTTTTGCTGACTTTCTGAAAGGTTTTTGACGTTTTTAATATCGGGAATAATTTCCAAATCAAACTTAATATAAAAAGACAAACGCTTGGTGTAATCATCAATTAATGATTGCAACGCTTTGTTATCGGTTTTCCCAATGGCTAAAAGTTTGATGTTCATGTATTGATTTTTGAACCATATAAGTCATATAAGTTCGTTTAAGTCTTTAAAAACTTATATGGCTTATATGGTAGATAATTTTATTTATTCCAAATTTTCCAAGCTTTTTCTGCTTGAAGGACTAACATTTCGTAACCGTTTTTGATAATAGCACCTTTCTTTTTGGCTTTTTTCAAAAACTGGGTTTCTTCGGGATTGTATATCAAATCAAAGGCGATGTGTTTTTCAGTAAAAAAATTATATGGAATTGGAGGAAATTCTTTCGTGTTTGGACTTGTGCCAACTGGAGTACAATTGATCACAATATGATAATTATCAAAAGTCGTAGCGTTGATTCGGTTGTAATCTATCATACCTTCTTTTTCTTCACGAGTCACAAAAGTGTATAGAATTCCGAGTCGATCTAAAGCAAACGAAACTGCTTTGGCTGCGCCACCGGTTCCGAGAATTAATGCTTTTTTATGATGTGGTTTTAGTAATGGTTCTAAAGATTTCATAAAACCATAATAATCGGAATTGTATCCTTTTAAGTTGCCCTTTTTGGTAACCCGAATAACGTTAATTGCACCAATTTGAGCGGCGTTTTTAGAAAGTTTATGCAGAAAGGGAATGACACTTTCTTTATAGGGAATGGTAACATTTAATCCTATCAAATCGGGATTATTGGCAATAACTGTTGGGAATTCTTCAATGTTTTGAATGTCAAAATTCTCATAAGAGCAATCGGCTAAATTTCCTAAAGCAAATTTATCGGTAAAGTATTTCTTTGAAAAGGAATAGCTAATGTTTTTGCCGAGTAAACCAAATTGTCTTTGCGACATTTATTCTGGTTTTTTGTGTTTTGCAATATATTCCTGAACAGAAGTTCTATCCCAAACGGTCGGGAATAATTCTTTTATAATGGTGTGGTGTTTAAAGTTAAGTCGCAAACCATTGCTCAAATGAAAATTTCCTTTTTCTTCCTCGTTCAAAAGCATGTGAAATCCGGCCATACGATATTCTATTTCGTAATCATCTGGGAAGTATTCCGCTGCTTGAATTAAAGTTAAAATAGCGTTATTGTATTCGCCCATTATTTGCATAATGTCTACCCAAAATAACCAAGTGTCTAACTGATAGTCACCAAATTCAATAGCTTTTCGATATCCAAATTCAGCTTCTTCAAATTGATCCATCGCTTTGTTAATGGTTGCAAAACGTTTCCAGTACAAGCGATTTTGGTCATCAATAGCCAAGGCTTTGTTGACGAAATACAACGCTTTTTGATAATTTTTTTGACGAACATAAAAATCAGTAATTGCAATCCATCCTTTATCTAACAATGGATCTTCGTGTACTGTTTTATTGAAAAACTTCAGGGCTTGTACTTTATTGCCAAGTTTTTCATAACATTTACCAATACGCAACAAGGCATAAGAGGTTGGGTCATCTAATTCAATAGTTTTGTTATAACTTTCGATAGCTTCTTCATAGCGTTTCAATCGCTCTAAAGCTTTGCCATTTTCCATAAAAGCGCCAACAAATTCCTCGTCTATATAGGTGGCAAATTCAAAGGAACGTACTGCATTTTCATAATCTTTTACACCATAATATAATCTTCCGCACTGGTGCCAGGCTATTTCGCTATATGGATTTCTTTCGATATATGTTTTAAGGTATTCAATGGCTCCCAAATTTTGATCTAAAAATTCAAAACAATAAACTACATTGTAAAGTGCGGATTGATCTTCAAAATCTTCTTCCAAACATTTTATGAAGTTTTCTTTTGCTAATTCCAGATTATCCATAAAAAGATATTCCATTCCAATAAGGTTGTATACATCGGCAAAATCTTCGGTATATTTTAAAGCCGTTTGTAAAAACTCCACAGCTTTTTCGTGATTATCTCTTTTAGAATAAATATTGGCTTTTTGAATAAAAATTTCTTCGTTAGTAGGTTCGATTGCATAAAGCTCGTTAAGTAACTTTTCAGCTTGGTCAAGTTTATCATCATACACCAACATTTCTACTTGCACAAGTTTTAATCCACTTGATTTTGGGTGTTGTTCCAAACCTAACTTTAGAGCTTTCTTAGCTAAAGTGGCTTTGCCCATATCAAGGTAATGGAGAATGATTTCCTCGAATTCCTCTGAGTCGAAAAAGAGTACCTTGTTGGTTTTCAACATCGATTCAAATTTCGATAAGGATAAGTTATAGTCTTCTTCGTCGTGATCTAGGTGCATAACAGTAGGTGTTAAATTAACCTTAATAAAATTAGGGAAAGCCAGTGCTTTTTTAATGAGCAGCGATTATTATTGTAAACAATTTAATTAACAATTTTATAACTCGCTGAAAATCTCATTCATAGCCTCAATGATTATGGCGCAACCTTCTCTGATTTCATTTTCAGATATTGTTAACGGAGGAGTAATTCGGATAGCGCAACCTTCAAAAAGCAGCCAAAATAAAATCAATCCTTTGTCTTGACATTTTAAAATTACTTTATTGGTAATCTCAGTATCTTTTGTCATTGCAGCTAGCATCAATCCTCTTCCGCGGATTTGCTCTATCAAAGGATGTACCAAAAGCTCCCTAAACAGTTTTTCTTTTGCCAGGGATTGATTACTGTAATCTTTTTCTAAAATTTCTTCCAAAGTAGCTAAACAAGCTGCCGCAATGACAGGATGACCGCCAAAAGTGGTAATATGTCCTAATTTAGGATCATGGCTTAATAAATCCATGTACTTTTCGTTGGCTACAAAACCGCCGACAGGCATTCCGCCGGCCATTCCTTTTCCTATTATAATTACATCGGGAATAACATTGTAGTTTTCAAAACCGAACAGTTTTCCCGTGCGCCCAAAGCCGGGTTGGATTTCATCCAGAATCAGTAAGGCACCAACTTCTTCGCAACGTTTTTTGATTTTGGTCAAGAAATCATTCTGGGGTTCAATAAAACCGGCGCCGCCTTGTATACTTTCGAGGATGATTCCGGCTGTTTTGGTTGTTATTTTCTGAATATCTTCTTCGTTATTGAAAGTAATAAAATCAACATCGGGAATTAACGGGCGGAAAATTTGTTTGCGTTCTTCAAAACCCATTACGCTCATTGAACCCATAGTATTGCCATGATAAGCATTATGACAAGATATTAATTGACTTCTTCCGGTTACTCTTCGGACCAATTTTAAAGCACCTTCGCAGGCTTCGGTACCGGAATTCACCAAATAAACTTTGTTTAAATTTGGAGGTAAATTTTCAACTAATAATTTGCAATAAGCTACGGCTGGATGTTGTGCATATTCACCATACACCATCACATGAGAATATTTGTCTAATTGGTCTTTGATGGCCTGATTGACTTTTGGATGCTGATGTCCTAAACTTACAGCCGAAACTCCAGCTACAAAATCAAGGTATTTTTTGTTATTCGTATCGTATATATAAGAACCAACTGCATGTGAAATTTCCATACCCAGAGGATAAGGTGAAGTTTGTGCTTGGTATTTTAGGAAATCTTGTTTCATTTTTTTTTATCCGCAAAGGCGCAAAGTTTTACGCAAAGTTCACAAAGTTATAGTATGCGAACTGAATGCTGTGACTGAAAACTATTTCACCATTGGTTTAGGATTGTTTTTATCATAATCCAATGTTTCTTTACTCGGCTCCAACGGAACATTTTCTTTAGCCATTTCAACTTTCTTTTCCGCCTGTATTTTGGCATCCATTTCATTTTCTTCCGGAGGAAAAATATCGTCTTTGGATTTTATCTGTTCATCACCACGCCAGACAAAACCACGTAGTTTCCTAGCGTTTTCGGGCAAATCTTTCTCCGGATATACGTCGCCATCAGGATTGTTATATACAGTTATAGTTTCAATGGTGTTTTTGTCCAATATCAAATTAATCTTACTACCCACGCTTTTGTTGATGCCAATGAGTTCTTGTTTGTCGTTTCGCAAATAATAAATGACTTCAGTATTCTTAATAATATCAACTTCGTTTAGTTTATTGTCTTTGAATTTTCCATAAAGATTTTGCCCTTTCACCTGATTATAACCATTCCCAATTGTATCCTTGGATATAATAAAGGCATTGTTCAGGACTTTAAGCGAATCGAGTTTTTCGGTGTTATTATTACCAATAAGATGCATGATATCGCCAGTCATTTGGTTTTCATAATTCCAAAGTATCGGTCTGCCAATGAGTTTTGTTAAAGCAATTTTTTGATTGGAATGAATAGAATCACATTTCCCGCTCATATCCGTTTTGTAAAATCGGACGTTATTGAAAGCACGAATGATTCGGTCGCCCGTTTTTCCGGTAATCAACATTTTCTTTCCGTGGATATACATTGAATCGTTATCGACTAACGATATGGCTACAGCCCTTTTTGTAACCATCATCGAATCTCTTTCCCTTTTTAGATTACGATAAATTTCGGCATAGTGCCCTTTGATAATTCCTTTATTAATTGAATCGGTAATTTTTACATTGTTAGTTCCTGATGCATATTCTCTATTTCGGTCATAATATAAACTGTCCGCTTCAATCTTTCGATCTTTGTATTTGATGTAGGACTTTCGTTTGAAATAGGCGAAGTTCTTTTTGGTATCGTAAAATCCTTTTTCAGTGTATATGAAATTCTCTTTACTTGTTATGGTTGACGGACCAAATAAATATGAGTGCCCCGAGTTGGTATAATAATCCAAATGATTCGACTTGATAGTATATTTTGGATTGGTAATCGTAACTGTGGTTAGAAATTTAAATTTCTTTTCGTTGGCAAAATACCTTCCGGATTTACTTTTTAACGTATTCTCTTTGTTCGTAATTTTCCCGTAAGAGTTATAAAAAGCTTCCTGTGTATTCCGGTCAAAGTTTATGGTATCGGTAACCAAAGTCGATTCAGGAGAACGCATTATTACATTGCCGGTCGCATAAGCTATTTTGACTTCGCCATTGTATTCGGCGTATTTACTGTTTAGAAAAAGGGTGTCGCCTTGAATCATTTGAACTTCGCCAAAAGCTTTGATATAATTTTCTTTTTGAAAAAAATAGGCTTTGTTACAAGTAAAAACTACTCCTTCGTGACTTACGCGAACATGACCTGAAAGCAATAAAGCGTCGGGAATTTCAGTTTGGTTTATATCCGCAAAATCGGAATACTCTACGTTTATTTTGGAAGATTTCTGAGCATTTACATTCGTCAAAGTAAAGAGCAGTAATCCGATATAAAAAAGTAACTTTTTCAATGAGTCCATATTTGTGCCAAATTTATGAAATTCGGAACAATGAAAATGGTTATTAAGAATTATTTATGTTACATATATTTCTATATTTGTGACTATGACTTAATGAACCTATTTAAGCCTTAAGTATAGTATGAAAACAAGTTTAACATTTGCGATAGTAATAAGTTGTGTTATTGCAAACACAACCGTTGCTCAAAAAAAGGTCACTGTGAGTGCCAATCCCAAAGTTTTAACATCACCTAAAAAAGATGTTGTCTATCAGGTTTTTACCCGTTTATTCGGAAACAAGAATACCAACAATAAACCTTGGGGAACTATAGAAGAAAATGGCGTTGGCAAGTTTAACGATTTTACTGACAAAGCTTTACAGGAAATTAAAAAATTGGGCGTGAATTATATTTGGTATACCGGTGTTCCGCATCACGATGTGATTAGAGATTATACTAAATACGGTATTTCTAATGATGATCCAGATGTGGTAAAAGGCCGCGCTGGTTCTCCTTATGCAGTGAAAGATTACTACAATGTAAATCCGGATTTAGCTGTTGACCCGTCAAAGCGATTGGAAGAATTCGAAGCATTAATTGCACGAACTCACAAGAATGGTTTAAAGGTTATTATTGATATTGTCCCAAATCACATCGCCAGAAATTATCATAGTTTGAGTAACCCGAAAGGCGTTCGCGATTTTGGTGCCGATGATGATACTTCGGTAGAATATGCCCGAGACAATAACTTTTATTATATTCCCGGCAAAGCATTTGAAGTGCCAACATCGCCAACTTACCAACCTTTAAATGGTGAAAAAAATCCTTTGATCGATGGCAAGTTTACCGAATTTCCAGCAAAATGGACTGGCAACGGTTCGCGTGAAGCCAAGCCAGATATTAATGATTGGTATGAAACCGTAAAAGTAAATTATGGTATCAAACCTGATGGTTCAAAAGATTTTCCGGAGCTACCGGAAGGATTTGACAAAAAAGACTGTAAAGCGCATTATGAGTTTTGGATAGACAAAGATGTGCCAAGTTCATGGAAAAAATTCCGTGACATTGCTTTGTATTGGACAGCAAAAGGTGTCGATGGTTTCCGCTTTGATATGGCCGAAATGGTGCCATATGAGTTTTGGAGTTATTTGAATTCAGCCATAAAGATGAAGAATCCAAAAGCGTTTTTATTGGCCGAAGTTTACAATCCTAAAGAATACAGGAACTATATTAATCTAGGAAAAATGGATTATCTGTATGACAAAGTAGAAACCTATGACCATTTAAAAGCAGTAATACAGGGAAAAACGTTGCCTGATGCATTATCAGATATTCAAAACAATATGATAGATATTGAGCATAATATGTTGCATTTTTTAGATAACCATGACGAACAACGATTAGCGAGTCCAGAATTTGCGGGAACTCCCGAAAAAGGAAAACCAATGATGGTGGTTTCTGCAACGATAAGTTCTTCTCCAACCATGATTTATTTCGGACAGGAAGTAGGCGAAGACGGAAAAGAGAATGCCGGCTTTGGCACACATTCTCGTACCTCTATTTTTGATTATATTGGCGTTCCACATCACCAACGCTGGATGAATGGCGGTAAATTTGATGGTGGTCAATTATCGAAAAGCCAAAAGGACTTAAGAGATTTTTACAAACGTTTGCTAAACTTTACATTAAATAGCGACGCTTTGATGGGCAAATTCAAGGAAATTCAAACTATTAATAGAAACGAAACCAAAGCCTATGACCCAGGATTGTATTCGTATGTGCGTTGGACAGCTAAGGAAAAACTAATAGTAGTAGTTAATTTTTCATGGGTAACAACCAGCCATTTTGAGTTGAAAGTGCCTGAAGATGTTATAAAATCATGGAATATGAACGATGGATTGTATGATGTGAAAGACCAACTCTATGGAAGCACAGCGCAGTTAAAAGTAACTGACGGAAAAGGGACAATACAGTTGAATGTAAAGCCGAGCGAGAGTTTTATATTTAAGTTGTAATCTTAATTTATATCAATGAGAAACCCTTTCAGTGATGAAAGGGTTTCTTCTTTTACCTCGTTATCGTCTGTTTTCTATCAGGACCTACTGAAACGATTTTAATAGGTACTTCAACTTCTCTTTCTATAAATTCGATGTAGTCTTTCAGTTCTTTAGGCAAGCTTTCGAACGAAGTTAAACCCGTCAAATCTTGTTTCCAACCTTTAAATTCGGTGTAATTCGGTGTTACGTTTTCTTCTTCAATATTGTATGGTAAATGGTGTATCAACTCCCCTTTGTAGTTATATGCCGTGGCAACTTTTAAAGTATCAAATCCTGAAAGCACATCGCCTTTCATCATCATTAATTGAGTTACTCCATTTATTTGTATGGCATATTTTAAGGCCACTAAATCTAACCAACCACAACGTCTTTTTCTCCCGGTTACCGAGCCAAATTCATTACCAACACTTGCCATCACATCGCCTGCCTCGTCAAAATCTTCGGTAGGAAATGGACCTGAACCAACACGAGTGGTATACGCTTTGAAAATCCCAAAAACTTCTTTGATTTTATTTGGTGCTATTCCCAAACCAGTGCAAGCACCTGCGGCTGTTGTATTGGATGAGGTTACAAACGGATAAGTTCCAAAGTCAACATCTAGTAACGAACCTTGTGCGCCTTCGCATAGGATAGATTTTCCTGTTTTTTGGGCTTGTGCTAAGTATTCTTCACTGTCAATAAAATCTAATTTTTTTAAATCTTCAACAGCTTCAAAAAATTCTTTTTCCAATTCAACTAAATTGTATTGAAGTTCCACACCATAAAAAGCAATCATGGATTCGTGTTTGTCTGCTAAAGCTCTGTAGCGTTCTTTGAAATCTTCTAGTTCAAGATCGCCCACACGAATTCCGTTTCTACCGGTTTTGTCCATGTACGTTGGTCCGATACCTTTTAAAGTTGAACCTATTTTAGCTTTGCCTTTTGCCGCTTCAGAAGCAGCATCGAGTAAACGATGAGTTGGCAGAATCAAATGCGCTTTTCTCGAAATAAATAATTTTGATTTCAAATCAAGGTTAAATTTAGCCAAGCCATCAATTTCACTTTTGAAAACTACCGGGTCAATCACGACACCGTTTCCGATAAGGTTGATGTTGTTACTATGAAAAATCCCCGAGGGAATAGTTCTTAAGACATGTTTGATTCCGTCAAATTCTAAAGTATGTCCGGCGTTTGGCCCGCCTTGAAAACGAGCAATAATGTCATATTTTGAAGTTAGAACGTCAACAATTTTTCCTTTGCCTTCGTCGCCCCATTGTAATCCGAGTAGTAAATCTACGGTCATTGTGTTTTGTATTTATTGCAGTTAGTTGTTGTGTTTTTATTCTTGTTTAGCTTTTGATGAAAAACCTATTTTGGCAAAATAGTTCATACCGCCCATTACTAATGCTGATATAAAAGCTACAGTACTAATTTTTAAAATAAAGTGCATTGTAAATTTATCCGTATCATCTAAAAGTTGAAAAGCCAATTTAGATATAACTATAAATACAAAAATGAAAACAAAAGTTTTTTTAAAATAGTCGAATTGTTTCATAGATTATTCTTTTTTACTGGCATAGAAATAAAGGGAATGATTGTGAATTTCAATGCCAAAAATTTCTTCGATCGTTTGTTTTATAGTTTGAATTCGGGGGTCGCAAAACTCAATTACCTCACCAGTATCGGTCATTATAATATGGTCGTGTTGTTTATCGAAATAGGACTTTTCATAATGTGCCTGATTTTGTCCAAACTGATGCTTTCTAACCAAACCACAATCTAATAAAAGTTCAATGGTGTTGTATAGGGTGGCACGCGACACACGATAGTTTTTGTTTTTCATTTTGATATACAAATTCTCGATATCAAAATGCTCTTCGCTATCATAAATTTCCTGAAGAATGGAATAGCGTTCTGGTGTTTTGCGGTGTCCTTTGTTTTCAAGATACATCGTAAAAACGTTTTTTACGATTTCTTGATTTTTAGTATTATCGGATGCAATTAGTGTCATGGGACAAAGATAGTTTTTAGTTTAAAAGTTTAAAAGTTTATAGGTTTAAAGTTTTAAACGAATTGTTGATAAACATTAACTCTAATTTGTATAAACTCTCGTGACCTTATCTATTCCATCAATTTTTTTGATGTTTTCGATGAGTTTTTTCAGAATCACATTATTATGTACAATTACTGCCACTTGACCATAGAAAATTCCGGCTTCACCACTCAGGGAAATACTTTGAATATTCACATGCATATTGTTTGAAATTACTTTGGTCAATTCATTGGTCAATCCTAAACTATCCATACCTGTAATTTTTAAAATAGCTTTAAACTCTTGTTGCGATGAATCAATCCACTTGGCCAGCATGATTCGGTAGGCATAATTTGATTGTAGAGTAATGGCGTTTGGGCAATCTTTTTTGTGCACTTTGATACCTTCATTGATAGTGATAAAACCAAATACTTCATCACCCGGAATTGGATTACAGCACGACGACAATTTATAATCTAATTTATCTTGATCTGCACCAAAAACCAGCATATCATAATTGCTATTGAGTATGGGCTTGTTAATGTCTTCAGGATTTGAGCTTGGTGAACGCTTAATTTTGCTTTTGAAGAAATTCATCAAGGTGTTGCTTTTTTGAGCAGCAAAATCTTTAAGTTGTTGGTTTTCTATTGAGCCAATTCCAGCGCGATAAAATAAATCCAAACTTGTTTTTAGTTTGAAGAAATTTACCATTTCATTGACCACGTTTTCGTTGATAGTGATTTTTAAATGCTTTAATTTTCGGGTCAATAATTCTTTTCCGTCCTCTGCAATTTTTTTGGTGTTCTCGTTAAGAACGTTTCTGATTTTATTTTTGGCTCTCGAAGTGGTTACATAATCAAGCCAGTTGGCTGTTGGTTTTTGATGTATAGAAGTAATGATTTCTATTTGGTCACCACTTTTTAATTCGTGATTTAGAGGAACTAATTTACCGTTGACACGTGTTCCGCGGGTTTTAATTCCTATCTCAGAATGTATACTAAAAGCAAAGTCGAGCGAAGTAGCACCTTTAGGCAATGATTTGATTTCGCCTTTTGGAGTAAAGACAAAAATTTCTTTAGCATACAGATTCATTTTAAAATCTTCAACAAAATCAACGGCATTAGTTTCAGAGCTTTCTAAAGCTTCTTTCAACAAGTTAAGCCAAGTGTCCAAACCGCTTTCTTCCGTTGCGCCTTGTTTGTATTTGTAGTGAGCAGCATATCCTTTTTCGGCAATTTCATCCATGCGTTCACTTCGCACTTGAATTTCTACCCAACGACCTTTTGGTCCCATAACGGTAATATGCAAGGCTTCATAACCAGTTGATTTTGGTGATGAAATCCAGTCGCGCAAACGACTCGGACTTGGGCGATAATGATCAGTAACAATGGAATAGATTTTCCAAGCCAGGAATTTTTCATCGTGAAGATTGGATTTATAAATAATCCGAAGAGCAAATTTGTCATATACTTCATCAAAAGTTACGTTTTGAGCAGCCATTTTTCTACGAATAGAGTAGATAGATTTTGGTCTTCCTTTCATGGTATATTCAACGCTTTCTCCGTCTAATGATTTTTTTAAAACACCTGAAATTGTTTTGATATATTCGTCTTGTTCTTCTTTTGTTTCCTTGATTTTACTAACAATATCTTTGTAAATATCAGGTTCAGTATACTTCAAACCTAAGTCTTCAAGTTTGGTTTTGATGTTGTATAAACCCAAGCGATGGGCTAGAGGCGCGTATATATACAAGGTTTCGGAGGCTATCTTTACTTGTTTATAATCGGGCATGGAATCCATAGTCTGCATATTGTGCAAACGGTCGGCAATTTTTATTAGAATAACACGTACATCATCGTTCAAAGTCAATAGCATTTTACGGAAATTTTCCGCCTGCATTGAAATGTTCATGTCTTTTTTAACTTTGGAAATTTTGGTTAAACCTTCAACCAAATGAGCAACTTTTGGATTGAATTTCTTTTCGATGTCTTCAATTGTGACATCGGTATCTTCAACCACATCGTGCATTAAGGCAGCAGCAATACTGGTTGCGCCAAGACCAATTTCTGAAGCTACAATTTTGGCTACGCCAATAGGATGAAAAATATAAGCTTCCCCTGATTTGCGGCGTTGGTCTTTATGAGCTTCAACGGCAACATCAAAGGCCTTTCGAATGAGTTTTTTATCAGAATCGGTTAACGTTTGATAACTAATGCGAAGTAATTCTTTGTATTCTCGGGCAATGGCTTTTTTTTCTTCTTCTAAATCTATTTCAATCATAGCATTTTCAATCAATCAGCTAAAAATATGAATTACAAATGAACTGTGCAAATGGAAAATTTAAAAATTAAGGATAAGGGAAAAGTGAAAAGGGATAATTGAAAAGGGATAAGTAAATAGCATCGTAAATCCTCAATCCCAAATTAAAATCCACGTTGTCGCTTGGCTTCAAAAATCAATATGGCAGCAGCAACCGAAACATTCATACTGTCAATTTCGCCCTGCATCGGAATTATGATATTCTGAGTAGCTTTTTTGCGCCAAAGTTCAGATAATCCCGAAGCTTCTGTACCTACAACCAAAGCAGTTGGTAAAGTGTAATTTTGAGTGTGATAGGAAGTCGAATTCTGCAAAGTGGCGCTATAGAAATTGATGTTTTTTTGGATTAAATAGTCAATAACTTCCTCAGTGCTTCCTGTTGCGATTTGGTTCGTAAATAAGCAGCCAACACTCGAACGTACAATATTCGGATTATATAAATCGGTTTTTGGATTAGCGATAATTACGGCATCTATTTTAGCTGCATCACAAGTTCGCAAAACCGCACCGATATTTCCTGGTTTTTCAATGGATTCCATCACTAAAATCAATGGATTTTCCGGAAGTTTTAAATCAGACAATTGAAGTGATTTGGTTTTAGCTACTGCCAAAATTCCTTCAGTGGTATCTCGATAGGCTAGTTTTTGATAAACTTCTTTTGAAATCTCAATTGGGTTAGCTGTTAATTTGGTTATTTGGTTATTTGAAACCAATTCGGGAAGAAATAAAATGGTTTCAATTTCGTAATTTCCTTTAATGGCTAACTCAATTTCGCGCATTCCTTCAATCAAAAAAGAACCTGATTGTTTTCGGGCTTTAGCTTTTTCTTGAAGCTGAATCAAAGATTTTATAAATGGATTTTGAACGGAAGTAATTTGTTTCATACTTTACTTTAAGTGTACCTAATTCACTCTCTTTTTTTAATGATTCAAATATAAAAATCCTTTTAATGGTTCAGGATATTCTACATCGTTTAAAAATAGCAAATAGAAATAAGTGCCATCGGGTGCGTTTTTACTGCCAACTCCGTCTTTGACGTAACCATTCCAATCTTCTGTATTTTGATTTCCGGTCCAAAGTAACCTTCCCCAACGACTATAAATTTCCAATTTAAAATCCAGAAAAATATCGCGCAAACCGCCAATAGTAAAATTGTCATTATAACTGTCATTATTGGCTGAAACAAAGTTATAAACCGTTGGCGGACAATTTCTGGTGGTCAGTAAAAATGAAGTAATTATAAAACAATTTTGATTGAAAACCCTAACGAAAATTTCTTTGGGCGTTTGCATTGCCTGATAATTGGTTGTATTTAAAATTGGATTCACATCGAGTGTGGCATTTTCAAGAGTTTCATAAAAACGAACATTATCTTCCGGATTTGTTTTAACCAAATCTTCATAAGATGAAAAGTCAAAAGTGCCACGGGTAAAACCTTCGTTGCAAACCAATAAATTTTCTAAAAAATTAAAGGTTGGTGAAAACCAAAGCGAATCATTTAGAACAGAAGTATTATTATTTTCTACCAATTCTGCTACAATTCCGGTTCCGTCTCCAATATCATCAACAATAAATTTAATTTCAAAATCCAAGGTAACTGTGTCTGGTAAAACAAGAGTAATTTGACCGGGAATAGAACCGCCAATTGGTATTTCGACTGAAGTCGTTATGGTTTGAAATAGTTGACCATCAATGTAAATGGATATTGGAGTGGCTGCTGGTAATGGGTTGGTGGAATTTAAATTAGAAACGGTATAATTGACAACTATTGTTTTTGAATCACACTGTTTTTCAACGGAGTCAATAGAGACTGTCGCATCCGGCAATTGACTATTTAATTTAGTAACAACTGTATTAATCATCACAAAATCCTGGAAAGAAGTAAGCGTAATCTCAGCGCTTGTATCGCCAACAGCAATATTGTCCTGAATATCATAAATATCCAAATCCATGTTGTACAAAGTTGAACTGCCGGTTATCGAATTTGTTCCATTAAAAACATTATTTAGAGGACTTAATGCGCTACTTAATAATGTTCCGTTCATTCTGAATTCTTCAGTTGCCAAACCAGAATCGCCTTCCCAAGCAACAAAACCTACTTTGGAATTATTGTCATCAATAACATTTAAACTGCTTAAAGTAATGGACAATTCATCCGGAACACCTTGTAAACCATCATAAACATTGATTTGATTTAATGGAAGTGTGTCGTTTTTATAGATAATGACAATTGCCCAGCCTGCAAAATTAGTTCTTCTTTGAAAATGGAACTCTTCAAATTGAGAAATGTCCAAATTGGAAAGCGTATAATCACCATTTCCTGTAGTCTGAATAAGAGATGTTACATCTTTAAAGGCACTAAAATAGGTTAAAGTCAGACCGGGAAATTCCCTAACAAGAGAGAAAGTTCTATCCGGAGTTATGACATCTGAATTTAAATTGACTTCAAAATCACCATCGCCACTTCCGGCCCAATAAAGGTATGCTTTTTCAATTATATCTGACGAATTTAAAGAAAGTGTTGCTGAAGAAGAAGTGGTCGTAACCAAATCAAAAGTGGTATTGTTTTCAGTAGTATTCATAGTGTTGCCAATGAATGTAAAATCGTAACGACCATTAAACTGGTTGTACAACGATACATTTTGTCCATTAGTTTTAAAAATGAAACAAATAAGAACAATAAAAAAGAAAAAAAGTCGTTTTAAATTCAATGCAAAAACAGTTGAGATGATAAAATTAAACAATATTTTTGAAAATTGAATTTTTAATAAGGTGCACTTTTTTAAAATAAATGTTTAATTTTCCAATGTTTAAAAAATACTTGTGAAAAATTATTCAGTTAGACTATATAATTCAGAGGATTATGCCATTTGGAACAACTTTGTAAGTGCTGCCAAAAATGCGACTTTTCTGTTTCATCGCGATTTTATGGAATACCATTCCGATAGATTTCAGGATTTTTCTTTGCTGGTTTTTGAAGAAGATAAATTGGTTTCGATTCTTCCAGCTAATAAAGTAGGAGATACTGTTTTTTCTCATCAAGGGTTGACTTATGGTGGTTTTGTTTTTGACAATAAAATCAAATTAGGTGAAGTAATTGCTATTACAAAAGATGTCCTTGCGTTTTTGCATTCAGTTGATATTACAACATTTCAGCTAAAATTAATTCCATCAATTTACACCGATTATTTTTCTGAAGAAATTGAATATGTTATGTTTTTGGCTAATGCGAAACTAATTCGTAGAGATTGTCTTTCGGTGATAGATTTGACAAAACCTTTTGTTTTAGCCAAAACCCGTAAAGAAAGTATCCGTCGTGGCGAAAAGAACAATTTGGTGATTAAGGAAGAACTTAAATTCGATTTGTTTTGGAATGAAATATTGATACCTAATTTGGCAAAAAAGCACAATTCAAAACCAGTACACACATTTGAAGAAATAAGTAACTTGCAGCAAAAATTCCCAAACAACATTCGTCATTTTAACCTATATAATAATGATAAAATTATCGCAGGAACTACAGTTTTTGTTACTGATAAAGTAGCGCATCCACAGTATATTTCAGGGAATGAGCAAAAGAACGAATTAGGAAGTATAGATTTCCTTTATAATCATTTGATTTTCGATGTTTTTAAAGATATAAATTTCTTTGATTTTGGAATTTCTCATGAGCAAAACGGTAAGAAAATTAATCAAGGTTTATTGTTTTGGAAAGAAACGTTTGGTGCCAAAACTACGATTCAGAATTTTTACGAAGTTCAAACGTCAGATTATCATCTTTTAGAAAATGTAATGCTATGATTAGATTCCTCGACCTGCAAAAAATAAATCATCAATATCAAGAGCAGTTTCAGCAAAAAATGAAATTAGTTTTAGATAAAGGTTGGTTTATTTTGGGCGATGAAGTCAAAATATTTGAGAGTAATTTTGCAGATTATTGTGGCTCCAACCATTGTATCGGAGTAGGTAATGGTTTCGATGCTTTAGTATTAATTTTTAGAGGATATATTCAACTCGGAAAACTTCAAAAAGGCGACCAAGTTATCGTTCCGGCAAATACCTATATTGCCAGTATTTTGGCAATTCTTCAAGCCGATTTAGTGCCAGTTTTAGTCGAACCAAAATTAGAAACGTACAACATCAATCCCTATTTGATTCAAGGTAAAATAACTTCAAAAACCAAAGCCATTTTAGCGGTGCATCTTTATGGTCAATTGGCAGAAATGGAAGCTATAAATGCTATTGCCAAACAAAATAATTTATTGCTAATTGAAGATGCAGCACAATCGCATGGCGCAGTTTATAATCATAAAAAAGCAGGTAATTTAGCTGATGCGGCAGCATTTAGTTTTTATCCAGGAAAAAATCTTGGTGCATTGGGTGATGCTGGTGCGATAACCACCAATGACAATGCTTTAGCTAAAGTGATTTCTGCTATGCGAAATTATGGCTCGGAACAAAAATATCATAATGAATACTTTGGCGTCAACTCACGTTTGGACGAATTACAAGCAGCTTTTTTAAACGTGAAATTACCCTATTTGGATGGTGAAAATGGAACCCGAAAAAAAATTGCTAAACGATATTTGTCAGAAATCAAAAATGAGAAAATAATTTTACCAACATGGGATTTGTCAGGAAATCATGTGTTTCATTTATTTGTTGTTCGAACTTCAGAAAGAGATAGACTTCAATCTTATTTAAAACAAAATAATATAGAAACACTAATTCATTATCCAATTGCACCACACAAACAAAAAGCTTTTGCTACCGAAACTTCGGGATGGAGTTCGCTTTCGTATCCAATAACGGAAAAAATTCATCAGGAAGTAGTAAGTTTGCCAATAAGTCCAGTAATGACTAATGAAGAGGTTGATTATATAATTAAAATTTTAAATCAGTATTAATGGGACTTTTTAATAAAATAAAATTTTTATTTTTTGTTACGTTACGAATTTGGAAATATAAGCTGCTCTCTGATTGCAAGCGTATTTCCGGAAAACCTAATTTATACATACCACTTTTGTTAAACGGAAGAGGTAAAATTAAGTTTGGTACTAATTTTCAAAATGGAGTGAGCGCAGCACATTATACCTATTCATCCTACAATTACATTCTTTCAATGTATGAAGACAGTGAAGTTAATTTTGGTCATAATGTTGTTATGGCAAATGGTTCAACAATACAGGCGGTTTCAAAAATAAATATTGGAAATGATGTCATGATTGGTATAAATTGTATGCTGGTTGATACTGACGGACATGATCTTAATCCTGAAAAAAGAATGACTGGCGATATCAAATCTGCGCCAATTACAATTGGAAATAATGTTATTATTTACTATAATTCGGTTGTTTTTAAAGGCGTAACCATTGGAGATAATTCTGTGATTGGAGCGTGTTCAGTAGTTACTAAAGATATTCCACCCAATGTTTTTGCAGCAGGAAGCCCAGCTCGCGTAATCAGAAATCTTTAAATTGAAAGTTATTAAGCAAAATACACTAATAAAGGTTTTGTCGCTGAATTCTATTTCAGTAGCAGTGAGTTTTGTTTTAGGTATTTTTTCTTCTAAAATAATTTCTGTTTTTCTAGGAACATCGGGTATGGCTTTGATAGGAAGTTTCAGAAACTTTGCCTTAATGATTAAATCAGTGGCAACGCTCGGCATTAACAATTCTATTGTCAAGTTATTTGTCGAAAACAAAGAAGATAAAAAGGAACTTTCGGTTATTTATTCTACTTTTTTTTGGGTGTTTTTATTTATTTCTGCCTTATTAGCATTGCTAATTTTGGCATTAGCCTCGCCAATTTCAGCCTTTTTATTTTACACAACTAACTATGCAACGCCAATTCGATTTTTTGGAATCTTGCTCCCATTTATGGTTATCAATACGTTTTGGCTAGCCATTTATAATGGCTTAGAAAAATATAAAGTCATTGTGATAATTCAAATATTATCTAATATTTTAGTTTTTCTACTGACCGCTTTTATGATTTGGAAGCAAAATATTTTTGGAGGCCTTTTATCTATAGCTATTGGAGAATTTTTAATGGTGGTGGTTACCTTTTTGTTTGTTAGAAACGACAGTGATTATTTCAAATTTGATTTGCATAAAATCATGAGTAAGAAATACATTAGTGTCATCAAGAAATTCTCTGTTATGGCATTGTTGAGCGCCGTAATTGTTCCAATGACTTTGTTGTTTATCCGAAATCAAATTGTCCAAAATTATTCTATTCACGATGCCGGAATTTGGGATGCGGTAAATAGATTGTCCAGTTTTTATATGATGTTTTTTAGTTCAGGTTTGTCCTTGTATTATATGCCAAAATTGGCTTCAATCCATACGGAAAAAGAGTTCAAGGCAGAATTGAAATCCTATTTTAAAATCTTTGTTCCGCTATTTTTGTTAATGCTTATCGTAATTTATTTTGCAAAAAGCATTATTCTTAATGTTGCTTTTACCCGCGAGTTTTCGGGGATTAATGAATTATTAATTTGGCAATTAGCAGGCGATTTTATAAAGATAATCACATTGGCTTTTGGTTTCCAAATTGTTGTAAAAACGATGATGAAGCGATATTTTATTGGAGAAATAGCCTTTAATTTATCCTATTTTTTGTTAGCTGTTTATTTGATGAAAAAGTTTTCAGTTGAAGGTGTTTTACAAGCTTATTTCTATGCTAATCTTGTTTGTTTAGTATTGGTTTTATTCATGTTTAGAAAACTCTTTTTCAAGCGTTAGCTTTCTGCCATAATGCTAGATAATTTGATGCAATTGTAAGGTAATCATGTTCTCTTTCTATAAAAATTCTTGCTCGTTTTCCCAGGGCTATTATTTCATTCGGATTGTCAATTAAAAAAGACAATTCTTTTACCAAATAGTCCACATCGGGCAAGCCATTTATGGCTACTTTTTCAGTCAGATTATAGTGTTTTTCAAAAAGTTCGCTAGCATTGGTAAAAACAGCTTTCCCTTTTGCCATCGACTCAAGTCCGTTGCTGCCTTGGTCGTGGCCATACAATTGATCTAATACAATATTTGCTTTGTCATACATGTTGATGTATTGTTCGTAGGCAACATTTTCTACAGTCAAAATTTCAATCTTGTTGCTATATTTATCTTTGATAATTTCCAAAGCTATCTCAAAAAAATCATTCCCTTTTTTGAAATAACTTTCTCTGTTGATACCATGAAAAATGACAATTTTATCGGTTATTTCTAATTCGCTTATCGTAAATTTATCAAGGTTCATCGGACTTGGAATTAAACCCAAATACTTCGGATGATTTTGCAACGGAATATGATAATCCATATCGGTAGCAATTACACCTTGGACGTTTTCATAAATATACTGATGCAGTTTTTCAAAAGGCTTGGTTCTGTATTTTAACACATTCGAAAAATCTTTATCTGCTATTTTTCCGTCTAAATAAGGCTGTACAATCGATGGATTTTCGGTATGCTCAAAGTTGTAATTTACATACATATAATCATCGCCAGCCGAAAGAAGAAATACTTTTTTATTGTGTTTAAATAAGTATTTCAAAATCTTTTTTTCATGTTTATAATCACAAAAGAAGCTATTCTCATTTATCAATTGAACAAAGTCATACTCTTTGAATTTGTTTCTTTTTTTCCAGAATTGTCGATAGGTTAAATAGGAAGAAATATCAAAACCGGTAAGGATTAAAAGCGCCAGTTTAATTTTTTTTCGAAATCCCGAATCCCATTTTTTCTCCAAAGGAAAATCAACCGAAAAGTCTTTGAAACCATCTTTAAAACCCAAAATGGTCACATCGTTTCCAAGCTTTTGCAAACCTTCTTTTAAGGAATTGTGCAATCTGCTGTATTCTCCAATGAGTAAAATCTTCATTTTTATTTTATATTTTTCAACCACATAGAAACATAGTTTCTACTATTTTTTTGAAGGCGTTTCACTTTTTTTTAGATAAAACAGAGCTATGTTTATTCAAGAATTGAACTAGATAAACCTATTTTCTATGTTTCTATGTGGTTTGTTTTGTATTTTTTTGCGTTTAAAATAATTGCACCAAACAGGTTATTTCTATATTTGACAAATATCCATGCAATATAAGTAACAAATGAAAAACAACAACAAAATTGCTATAGTTTCCTCTTCACTTGGTGTTGGCGGAGCTGAACGTTTTGCAGGTTTGTTGAGTTTTATGCTACACGACTTGGGTTATGAAGTCCATAACATTATAATTCTGGATCATGTTGATTATGATTACAAAGGAACTTTAGTCAATTTAGGTAAGCTGTTTGCCAAAGAAAAAGGAATTTTCAGAGCTGTAAAAAAAGGAAAATATATTGCAAAATACCTTGCTAAAAATGATATTCAGATGATTATTGACAATCGCTCCAGACCAACAATATTAAGAGAATTATTTACCAAATGGATTTACGGTAACCGCAAAGTCTATTATTTCTTACACAGTTCTAATCTGGAAATGTACTTGACGAATTCTGATTTTTGGGCAAAATATATTTTTGGGAAAGCAACCAAATTAGTTTGTGTGTCAAGCGAAATAGAAGAAAAACTTAAGAACAAATACCAATTCACCAATACAAAAACCATTTATAATCCAATTGTTTTTACTGAAAAAGTTGCCGAAAAACCCGCCGCTATTCCTGAAAAATACATTTTGTTCTTTGGCAGACTAGAAGAAAAAATTAAAAATTTCAGCTTATTGTTGAATGCGTTTTCAAAATCAAAAGTTTATGAAAATGGCACCAAATTGCTCATTATTGGTGATGGTTCAGACAAGGATTTTATTTTAACTAAAATCGCAGCATTGCAACTGAATAATTATGTTCAGGTTTTACCTTTTCAAAAAAATATCACGCCATACATCCAGCATGCAAGATGTACCATTTTAACAAGCTATTTTGAAGGATTCCCGATGGCGATAATTGAATCATTGGCAGTTGGAACTCCAGTAATTTCCGTTGATTGCGAAACCGGGCCAAAAGAAATCATCCAAAATAATGTTAATGGATTATTTGTTCCAAATCATGATGATTTTCTTTTGTCTGAAGCGATAAAAACCATGGTTGAAAATGAAAAGCTGTATCAAAATTGTAAAAATAATGCGCTAAAAAGTGTAGAACATTTATCTTTGACAACCATTGCGCAACAATGGAAACAAATACTATCAGAAAAATGACAAACATAAACGACGTTCAGATTATTGATATTGCTAAAGTGCACGATACACGAGGCAACCTTTCTGTTATAGAAGGAAATGCGGTTCCATTTGAAATGAAGCGTGTTTATTATCTTTATGATATTCCGAGCGGCGGTACACGTGGTGGGCATTCGCATAAAGATTGCCAGGAACTTTTGGTAGCGTTGAGCGGGAGTTTTGATGTGATTGTAAATGACGGAAGCGAACAAAAAACAGTTACATTGAATAAGCCCAACGTGGGGTTACTGATTCCAAATGGTATTTGGCGGGAACTTGAGAACTTTTCTTCGGGTTCGGTTTGTTTGGTTTTAGCATCTGATGTTTTTTCAGAGGAGGATTATATCCGTGATTTTGAAGATTTCAAATTATCTAAAAACGGAATTTCCTAAAATTCGTTGAACACCGATTAGCACTTTTACTATTATTGGAGGTAGTTCCAATAAAACCCTTTTTTTAAAGTTAAGATTTTTTAAATCAATCTCTGATTCTATATCGATTGCTATTCTCCATTCTCCATTGAGTCGGCACTTTATCACAGCCGAAAACCGATTTAAATCCATATATTTTTTCAACGCCGGATTTTTCTTTTCTTCTAAGCTATATTTATCGAAAGTATATTGCTCAAAATAATAGTTTGAATTTCGAGAAATGCTTTTCTCGTCATAAACATAGCGCGCCAGTATTTTGCGTATAAAAACAATTGGGAATTGTAGCCCAATTCTAATCCACAATTCAGTGTCTTCACCGTGCTTTATTTTGGTGTCAAAGTCGCCGACTTTCTCAAAAACACTTTTGTGAATGCATGCACTCGATGTCCACAAGACACATTCTTTTTGGCTGGCATCAAAGAAATTCACTATTTCAAAATCTGATGTTGACGGAATAGAATAGTGGGCCGGAATGGTTTTGTTTTTGGTTTCAATTTCTATAGCAGCAGCAAAAACTTTTTGTTCAGGAAGTTCTGAACTATAGCGTTGCATCGTTTCTAAAAAGGTGGGGTGCCAATAATCATCTGCATCTAGGAAGCAAATATAATCAGCGGTTGCTTTTTCTATTCCGAAGTTTCTAGCTAGAGCAACTCCTTCATTTTTTTTTGAATAATATTGAATTCGGTTGTCTTTAAATGGTGAAATTTTGGCTTCGCTTTGATCGGTTGAACCATCATTTACAATGATTATTTCATAGTCAGTAAATGTCTGGCTCAAAACACTTTCTATTGTTTTGACAACAAATTTTTCTTTGTTATAAACCGGTATGACTATTGAAAAATAAGGCATTAACGAGAATTTATTTGACAAAAATAACCCAATCGATACAGGTCAAAGATGAATAGTGAAGGATTTTTTGAGAGTAAATTTTTGGTAAAAGAGTTTTTAACTATTTTAAATCCAAAAGCTACAGCTTTTACCAAATACAACCGTTTTAAATTCATGTATGTTTTTGTTAAAGCTGTATCTTCAGGGTTAATGATATTTTTATCTAAGACCAATTTTAGATTTTGTAATGAACTGTGGAATTTTTCCAAGAAAATTGCTGATTTTTCCAAATTCAGATGATAGGCCGAATTTTCTATGTGGGCAATGGCAATCTGTTCTCTTTTTAAACCCAGAATAAAAACAATATCTTCATAACCATAATTAAAAATTTCACTGTCAAACGGATGTTTAAGTAGGATGTCTTTCTGTACCAAAATATTTGAAATTAAAGTATAATGAAAAGGATTGGCAAGTCTCTTAATCAAAGGAATATCTTCTCTGCTTTTGCCAAAAATCCATCGTAGCATTTCGTCGTCTTTTGGTTTTTCATTGTAATAGATAATGCCTCCAAAAATTACTTTCTCAACCCTATTTTTTATACTTTCAATATAGTTACTGATAAAATTTTTGTCTTTAGGAAAAGTGTCACAATCCATCAGTAAAACCCAATCGTATTTTGCTTTTTGAATCAAAGCATTTCTATTTTGGCCACGACCGAGATTAACTTCATTTCGCAAAAACCGGCAGTTTGTAATCTGATTTATTTTAGCATTGATTTCCGTATTTTCGTTAATTGGTGATGCGTCATCGGCCACAATAATTTCAAATTCAAGGCTTTCTGATAAAGTCTGACGACACAGTTCTTCTACCAAAGGCAAGGTGTTATAATTGTACGTCGGAATTAGAATCGAAATCATTCAGAAAACAGAATTAAATAATATATTTACAAAGAAAATGTTTTTTTTTACAATTCTAACCTTATGAACCGAATAGAATTAGCAACGCTGATTTTTGACCGACTTGTTTCTGAAAAGGAACGACTCAAGACTGAATTTCAGAATTCAGATTCGAGTATTGGTTATTTTTTTCTAGATGATTTGTTGCCCAATGATATTGCATTGCAAATACTCGCTGTTTTTCCAAATCCGGAACAAATGGTTTTGAAGAAAAGCCTACGCGAAGACAAGTATGTGGCAGCTCAAATGAATTTGTATCATCCGTTGTTAGAGGAAATAATCTATGCTTTTCAAGACGAGAGGGTAGTGATGGTTGTTGGTGAAATATGCAACATAAAAAACCCAATTCCCGACCAAAATCTATATGCCGGTGGGATTTCTATGATGGGAAAGAAACAGTTTCTGAACCCACATTTAGACAATTCGCATGACAAAGACCGCAACTTATGGCGCGTGTTAAATTTGTTGTATTATGTTACACCAAATTGGGGAGAAACAAACGGAGGGAATTTGGAACTATGGCCAAATGGTTTAATTCAGAAACAAATAACTATCCACAGTAAATTCAACCGATTGGTTGTGATGGAAACGCATAATAATTCATTGCATTCGGTTTCGCCTATTGTTTTTGATGATTATCGACGCTGCGTTTCTAATTATTATTTTGCGAATGAACCTTTGCAGGATTCAGATCGATTTCACGTGACTTCTTTTCGTGGTCGTCCTGAAAATAAATTTTCTGATTTGGTTTTGCAACTTGATACTTTTTTAAGAATGACTTTGCGAAAAATATTCAAAAAAGGAGTCAAAGAAAATCCGCATGTTTATAAAAAGGACAAACACTGATGAAGTCTTTTTTAATTAAATATAAATACCATTTTCTAATCATTTTTGTGGGTTTGTGTTGTTTGGAACTGTTGAACTTTCTATTGCAATTAGACAAACAAACGCTGATTTATCCTGATTGTTCTAACTATTTAGAGTCAGCACAAAAAATGTATCTGAAATTTACAGGGCATTATTACCGTCCGATGTTAATGGCATTTATCACAGGAATTCCCTATTTATTTGGAAGTTCTGATGCCGGTATTTTCGAATGGAGTTTTGTGGTAAATGTATTTTCTTGGCTGGGAACTTCCATTATTTTATTTGAAATTTTGAAGAGTTTTTTCAAAGAAAAAGTAGCTTTTTGGTTTGCAATGCTACCTTTCTTTATTCTGGGAAATATTATTTTGAATTATCATTTACTGACTGAAAATATATTTGTTTTTTTTACCATTCTTGCTTTTTATTTATTGTTCCAATATTATAAAACAGGTAAGTTCTGGTATTTATCTTTATTCTTATCGCTAGTATTATCGAGCATGCTCATAAAACCCGGAGCTAAGTTTTTTGGGATTTTTATGCTGTTGTTTTTTATCAAAGAAATTTTGAAGAACTACAAGCATAAAACCATGATTTTTCTTTATGGAAGTTTGTTGATGATAGTGATTCAGGTTGTGGGAATGAAGGTGCAATATGGTGATTTTACAATTAGTTATATTGATGGTGTAACCTATCATAATTATATATGCAGCAAAGCCGAATGTTATAAAAACGGAAAAGAATACGAGCAAATCAACAATCCAAGAGCAGAATATTTATTTGGTTTGGACTTTACAGACCAGAAGAAAGCAGCATTAGAAGATTTAAAACATCAAATCAAGACTAATTTCCCAAATCTGGTGAAAGCCTATTTTTCTGATGTAATAGAGAATTCCAAAACCGGAAATGCCTGCATAGAAGATTTAAAGAATTATGAGAACAAGAGCGATTTTCCTTTTTGGAAAGAACTTATTTTTAGTATTACCAAATGGCAGAACAGAATCTTCACAGTGTTGGCCATTTTGCTGTCAGCCATGTTTTTATATAAAGGTTATAAACAAAGAAAAGCTACTTTTTTTGTAGCTTTCTTTATTTTGTATATTATAATTTTATCGGGAATTTCCTGTGGTCAGGGCGATAGATTTCACCTCGTGACTTTTCCTTTTGTAATCTTACTTTTGGCTAAGTTTTTATCAGAAAAAAAACGACTTAAACCGTTTTTTGAACCACTTCAAAAATAGTATTGTCTTCGCATTTCAGTGTCTTAGCCGGGAATTTCATAATCACAGCATAATCATGTGTGGCAATAATAACTGTTTTTCCGTTTTCATTAATTTTTTTCAAAACGCCCAAAACTTCAGCACTCGTTTGTGGATCTAGATTTCCGGTTGGTTCATCGGCTAAGATTAATTCAGGATCATTCAATAAAGCACGGGCAATAGCCACTCTTTGTTGCTCTCCTCCTGAAAGTTGGTGAGGCATTTTATTCGTCAGACCGGCCATGCCAACACGTTGCAAAACATCATCAATTTTAACCTGCATTTCAGTTTTGTCTGTCCAGCCTGTTGCTTTTAATACAAACAACATGTTCTCGTTTACATTTCTGTCAGGCAATAATTGAAAATCCTGAAAAACAATCCCTATTTTTCTTCTCAAAAATGGTATGTCATTTTCTTTCAGATTTAATAAATCATAGCCAACAATATTTCCCGAACCTTCTGTTAGAGGCAAATCACCATAAAGTGTTTTCATAAAACTACTTTTACCAGTTCCGGTTTTACCAATAATATAAAGGAATTCACCTTCTTTAACTTCAAGATTTATTTGTGATAAAATCACTCTATTTTCTTGGTAAATCGTTACATTTTTTAGAGATAAAACAGTTTCTGACATGGGTAATTAGTTTATTGGGTAAAAATAGCAAATAAAAATCCTAAATCCCAAATCCTAAATCCTAAATCAAATTGTTTACAACAATGTTTATAATAAATGAAGCTGTTTTTACGTTATAGGCTTTAGGATACTATTTTTGAATAAATTAAAATAAAAACCATGCGCAACGTTTTAATGTTATTTTTTCTCTTTTTTATAGCTGGAATACCCCAAATTTCAGCACAGCAATCCGCCATTTATACTAATAGTTTGTCAGAATTTGACAATGCGTTTAAATTGTTTAAAGACAAGCAGTATCAATCGGCTCAAATACTTTTTGAAAAGGTAAAGCAAAACAATAATTCACAAGATGTTCAGTCTGACTGTGCTTATTATATCGGAATTTGTGCCATTCATTTAAACCAAAATAATGCGGATGAATTGATAGAAAAATTCATTAAGGATTATCCAACAAGTTCCAAAACAAATCAAGCCTACATCGAAGTAGCGCAATATTATTTTGAACAGGGAAAATTTCCTCAAGCGCTGCAATATTTTGACAAAGTCGATGAGAATGCGATGACATATGAGCAAACTGAAAAATATACTTTCCAAAAAGGATACGCATATTTCGCTGCAGGCGATAAAAAAACAGCAGCCGATTATTTTAATAAAGTAATTAATTCTAAAGCATATGGAACGCAAGCCAATTATTATTTAGGATTTATGCAATATGAAGGGAACAATTATCAAGAGGCTAATAAGTATTTCCAAAAAGTGGAAGGCGAAGAAAAGTATTCGGATAAATTATCTTATTTTAAAGCAGATATGGCTTTCAAGGAAGGAAGTTTCCAAAAAGCCATTGATGCCGGTCTTGCTGCCATGCCAAAATCGAATGCTTCCGAAAAATCAGAATTGAACAAAATCATTGGGGAAAGTTATTTTAATTTACAGCAATACGACAAAGCTTTACCTTATTTAAAAGAATACAAAGGTAAAAAAGGTAAATGGACTAATACTGATTTTTACCAATTAGGTTATACGTATTTTATGCAAAAGGATTATGAAAATGCGGTATCTCAATTCAATAAAATCATTGACGGAAACGATTCGGTAGCTCAAAACGCTTATTATCATTTGGGTGAATGCTACTTCAAAACCGATAAAAAACAACAAGCATTAAACGCTTTCAAAAGTGCTTCGGAAATGGATTTCGATAAAAAAATTCAAGAAGATGCCAATTTGAATTATGCTAAATTGAGTTACGAAATCGGGAATTCATTTCAAAGCGTACCCGATGTTTTGACTTCGTTTTTGAATAAATACCCAAATTCTCCAAATAAAACCGAAATTGAAACTTTATTGATTAACTCTTATATCACTTCTAAGAATTATAAAGATGCATTGACCTTATTGGAAAAAAACAATTCGCCTGAAAACAAAGTAGCTTACCAAAAAGTATTGTTTTATAGAGGAATTGAATTGTATACCGATGGAAATTACCAGGAAGCATTGAGCATGTTTAAGAAATCAATCGCCAATCAGAAAAATGAGAAAATAACGGCTCGTGCCACATTCTGGAAAGGGGAGACCGAGTATGGTCTAGATAATTTTATTGATGCTTTACAGAGTTTCAAACAATTTGAAAGTTTGGCTGAAGCTAAAACAACTCCGGAAAACAAGAACATTAATTACAATATTGCTTACGCTTATTTTAAACAAAAAGAGTACGATCAAGCCGGAAATTATTTTCAAAAATATGTTGATGGTCCTAAAGATGACATAGTGCGTTTGAATGATGCTTATCTAAGATTAGGAGATTCACGATTTGTTTCTGCTAAGTATTGGCCCGCGATGGATGCCTACAACAAAGCCATCGATATGAAAGGAATTGATGCCGATTATGCTGCTTTTCAAAAAGCGTTGAGCTACGGATTTGTGGGTAAAACCGACAAAAAAATTGACGACTTCAATTCGTTTCTACAAAAATTCAAAACTTCACAATATCGTGATGATGCTTTGTTCGAATTAGGGAATACATACGTAACCGAAAATAAAACCGATTTAGCAATTAAAACGTATGACCAGTTATTGAGCGAATTCAAAAACGGTTCGTTTGCTTCAAAAGCAATTTTACGTCAGGGATTGATTTATTATAACGCACAAAAAGATGAATCGGCTATCGCAAAATTCAAAGAAGTTGCCGCTAAATATCCGAAAACTCCCGAAGCTTTAGAAGCAGTTTCTACAGCAAGATTGGTTTATATGGATAACGGAAAAGTAAACGAATATGCGGCTTGGGTGAGAACTTTGGATTTCGTTGAAGTGTCTGATGCCGATTTAGATAACGACACTTATGAAGGAGCTGAAAAGCAATTTTTGCAAAACAATACGAAGCAGGCTATTACGAGTTTGACCGGTTATATTTCCCAATTTCCAAACGGAATTCACGCTTTGAAAGCCAATTTCTATTTGGCACAATCACTTTATGCTGACGGAAAAGAAAGCAATGCTGTTCCAAATTATGAGTTTGTCATTAGCAAACCAAGGAACGAATTTAC
>CANKLK010000004.1 GCA_947482805.1 Flavobacteriaceae bacterium | reverse complement strand
AATTCATTTTCGAATTTATCATAAAAAGCGGCTTGCTTTTTTCGGTACGAATCAGTCATTTCAAATACTAGTTTGTCGTTGTATTCGTTTTGACCGTTTTGAGTAGCGTCCAACGGATTTAACTCGTTTTTGCCATCAAAATAAGCATCGGTAATGGCCTTGAAATTTTGCTCTTTTTTGTCTGATTTGCAGTTTACAACTAGTAATGAAAGAAGAACTATTACAGAAATTTTATTTATTTTTTTCATTTTTTTGAGGTTAGTTGGGTAAAACTTTTTGTTAGTATTTTAAAAATTTGTTACTAAAATATAAAATTATCCGTGATATACCCGAGAAAAAGCGATTCTTCCTTCTTTGATTTCCAATACTTCGGCAACGAGCATGTTCTCTTCGTTTTCAACCATCCGAATATATTCCATAAAAACCCTGTCGGCATTTGATGTTAGGGAAGTTACTTTATAATGCAAACTCGGCAATCGGTCAAAAGAATCTTTCCACCAGGTTCGAAGCGCTTCTTTTCCAGTTACCAAACCGTTAGTTTCCGGATGGCGGATTTTTAATTTTGGACTAAAATGCTGGGCTTCGTCATCATATAACGATAATAACTTTTCTAAGTTATGCGCATTAAACGCTTCAAACCAAAACATTGCAATCGATAAGTTTTTTTCTTCTGACATAGTTTTTAAATGAAAAATCCTCTCGTTCTCATAAATAGAGGATTTATTATTGTAAATATACTTTTTTTTGAGTTTGTCGAAAATGTTCCTAATACGCTTTCTTCTGACACTCCTTAATGGATCAAATGAGTTTTAACTATTTTTCAAATTGATAATTTCCTGTTCGGTTAAGAATCGCCAATTGCCTCGTGGTAAATTCTTTTTGGTTAAACCCGCAAAAGCAACTCTGTCGATACGAAGAACATCATATCCTAAATGTTCAAAAATATTTCGAACGACTTTCACATTTGGCGATTTTAATTGTAACCCGATTTCGCTTTTTGGTTCGTTTTCAATGTAGCTTATTTCCTGAACGAATACCTTATGTCCGTCAATTGTGAGCCCTTTGCTTATTTTTTCTAAGTCATCAAACTTCAGGTTTTTATCCAATGAAACTTGGTAAATTTTTGATGATTTTTGATTAGGCAAGGTGAATTTTCTAATCATATCGGTATCGTTTGTAAATATTAGCAAGCCAGTTGTGTTTTTATCCATTCTGCCAATAGGGCCAATTTTTGCAGAGGTAGAACCTTTTACCAACTCTAATACATTACGATATTCTTGTCCTTCATCAAGAGCTGTTGTGAAGTTTTTGGGTTTGTTTAGCAAGATGTATTCTTTTTTCTCGGGAGTTAAAGTGGCCCCATCAAAATTAACAACATCTCCTGGTTTTACTAGGTAACCCATTTCTGTAACTGGAATTCCGTTTACTTTTACATTCCCCGATTGAATATAGATATCAGCATCACGACGTGAGCATGCCCCTGAATTGGCAATGTATTTATTCAAACGAATTTCATCAGCTGCTTTTGGTCGTTTTGCTGCTTGATTCGGTTTCTTTTCTACTTTATTTGAAAGAGCTGTATCGGCTTTTGTACTAGGCTTACCTTTTTTAGGTCCTTGGGCACGCTTAGCCATGGCAGGTTTAGCTCCGCTCCGTTCGCCTCCAGCTCGGGTTGGCTTATTCGAACTTGGCCTCGAACTATTTGGACGTGAGCCACTTCCTTTATTATTGCCTTCCTTCTTGTTCATAATTCTGTAATTTGTCGCAAAGATACGTATTTCAGTTGCTTTTTCAGGAGCTATTTCCGGCTGTTCACTATATCTTTTTATCCTGAACATGTTTCAGGATCCTGAAACATGTTCAGGATAAAAAGGATACCGTTTCCATCCGGGCTATAAAACAGCTAAAACTTCAACAGTCTTCTGCCGTGAACCAGCACTTCGGGATCGATTAAAACAATGCAGAAAACACCTGATACTACTACAAATTTCAGTATGTTATGAAGTTTTAAATAATCGGGTTTGGAGTTGGATTTCCAAAGTTTTTGCAGGAAAAAAATCAAAATGATTAAACTCATATAGAAGTAAATATCCATATATCCAACTTCAAATATTTCGACTAGAAAATAAATTGGAATTATTGTCAAAACGGTTAATAGTGTAATAATTTTTTTTGCAGTGCTTTCACCAAACATTACAGGTATCGTTTGATAATCGTTGGCAATATCGCCTTTTATGTTTTCCAAATCTTTTATTATTTCACGGATAATAAGTAAAAGAAAAAGGAAATTAGCGTGAGCAAAAATCTGCGGATAGGTATTTTTGTAATAAAGAAGAATGGCAAAAAAGGGCAGAACTGCTAGAAATGCTGCGGTCATATTTCCAACTATAGCCATTTTTTTTAGTTTATGAGAATAAAACCAAATTAGGAAAATATAGGCCGAGAAAAATAATACAGCACGAAACGAAACAAAAAATGATAGTAAGAAAACAATAAAATTTACAGTAAAATAAACTTTAAGTTTTGTTTTCTGACTCACCAAGCGGTCGAGTTGTGATTTATTGGGACGATTAATTAAATCTTTTTCGCTATCGTAAAAATTATTAATGATGTAACCAGAAGCAATAGTTAAACTGGAAACAATTACGATGATAAATAAGTTGAAATCGAACAAGACACTTAACGCTCTTTTTTCGGGTGCCAAAATAAAAATAGCCGAAAGATATTGTGCTAAGGCAATGATAGGAATGTTATAACCGCGAATAACAGAAAACATGCTGACAATTTTCAGCAGTAAGTGTTTGTTTTTTCGGCTTAACATTTTGAGAAAATTAACCCTTCGACTGCGCTTTGGATGACAAAAGCGGATTCCATTTAAAATTGGTAAACCACTTCCAATTTATAATCTTTCAAGGAACTTTTCGCTTTTTCTAAGTCTTGTGTAAAACCTAAAATATAACCACCACCACCGGAACCGCAAAGTTTTAAGTAGTAATCGTTAGTGTCAATACCACGTTGCCAAACACCGTGAAATTGTTCTGGAATCATTGGTTTGAAGTTGTTTAAAACCACTTTAGATAATTGCTTAGTATTAGCAAATAAAGATTTCATATCGCCACCTAAGAAATTATCCACACAAGCATCGGTATATTTTACGAATTGTGTTTTAAGCATTTTACGGAAACCTTCTTCTTTTAGGTTTTCCATAAAGATATTGACCATTGGAGCTGTTTCGCCAACAATTCCGGAGTCTAACAAAAACACAGCACCTTTTCCGGTGGTGCTTTGTGACGGAATTCCAGTAGCTTCAATATTATCTTTAGAATTAATTAGAATTGGAATACTCAAATAACTATTCAAAGGGTCGAGTCCTGAACTTTTTCCGTGGAAAAAAGATTCCATTTGAGAGAAAATGGTTTTTAATTGCAATAATTTATCACGGGTCAAATTTTCTAAAACGGTGATTTTATTGTTGGCATATTTATCATAAATAGCAGCAACCAATGCGCCGCTACTACCAACACCATAACCTTGAGGAATACTAGAATCAAAATACATTCCGCGTTCAACATCGGCTTTTAGTATTTCAATATTGAAAGTTACAAGTTCTGTTTGCTCTTGCTGAAGATTTTCTAAATAAGTAACAAATCTTCTCAAACTTGCATTAGATTTTATGGCTTCCTGCGTTGGATTTTCATCCACTTTCAATGCACCATTATAAAAATTGTAAGGAATTGATAAACCTTTTGAATCTTTTATAATTCCGTATTCTCCGAAGAGAAGAATCTTTGAGTAAAAAAGTGGTCCTTTCATACGTTTTAATTAATAATTAACAATGGATAATTGACAATTATTTTGTTTTTGAAGTATTAATTATGCTGGTTAACAATTTTAATAATTCTATTATACTAGGTTTTATATTTTCAAATTCGGTTTGACTTAAATATTTTGTTTCATGTAATAAGTCCAACCAATATTCTGTTTCATTAGCTTCTTTTAAAGCAATTGATAATTTATGAATAAAATCAGCTTTGCTTTGTGCATGTTCAGATTCCCTAACATTTGCACCTATTGATGTTCCAGAACATAACAATTGCTTTGATAAAACGAATTCTTTTCTTTCAACTAAAATTTTATAAAGAGAAACAATTTCAATGGCAAATAAAAAAGATTTTTCCTTTATAACGTTCTCCTTCACAATTCTCTAATTTTGCATTATCAATTATCAATTATCAATTATCAATTATCAATTATCAATTATCAACTGACTTCCGTTTCCAATTGCATCACAAATATAGTTACCATTTTGACAATAGCCAACTAATTCGTCCTTAATAAATTGTAAAACATTTTCTCTAACGTTTTCGGGATACAAAACATGTACGTTTGCTCCTGCATCTAAAGTAAAACAAACTGGAGTTTTGGTTTCATTTCTGAATTTCCAAATTTTATTTATGATTTCCAGTGTGTTAGGTTTTATCAATATAAAATAGGGTAGTGATGTCATCATCATCGCGTGCAATGTTAAGGCTTCACTTTCAACAATTTTGATAAAGTTTTCTAAATCTCCGGTTTCCAAAACTTTTTTTATACTGGACAAATTGTGATGCGCTTGTGCAAATCGTTGTTCAGCTAAAGGATGATTGTGCATCAAATCGTGTCCAACCGTTGATGAAACCTGCTTTTCGCCTTTATCAACCAATAAAATGGTATCCTGATAGTTTTTGAAAGCAGGATGAATAGCTGAAGGAAATTCTACCCCAAACAAATCAGAACTATCTGCAATTTCATTGTGTTTTCCCCAAACAACAACACTTCCTTTTACGCTTCTACAAGCACTTCCTGAACCCAATCTTGCCAAAAAAGAAGCTTTTTGATAAAAGAAATCTTCAGTCATAGCAGGATTCAAAGCTTTTTCCAAACTCATAATATTCATGGCTAAAGCCGCCATTCCAGAAGCAGAAGAAGCTATGCCTGAACTATGTGGGAACGTATTTTCGGTGTCAATCGTAAAATGATAATCTTTTAAATAAGGGCAATAGATTTCAATGCGTTCGAAGAATTTTTGAATTTTGGGTTTGAAATCTTCTTTAGGTTTGCCTTCAAATAACAAATCAAAAGAAAAATTCCCGTTTGTCACACTGAGCTTGTCGAAGTGTTTTACAAATGTCAATTTGGTAATCGTTTTACAATTGTTTAATGTAAAACTAATAGAAGGGTTGGCTGGAATTTGCTTATCTTTTTTCCCCCAATATTTTACTAAAGCAATATTACTTGGTGCACTCCATTGAAAACTTCCGTTTTCGATTACAGATGAAAATGGTTTTGAAATAAAATCCTTTTCAGTTAACATAGATTTGAAATTTAACTTCGTTCAGTTCGACCAAAATGGTCTCGAGTTAGCAAAGATAATTTTTTCTTTTTGGAATTGATAAATTGACATAAGGAGTTTTAATTTTAAGCACAAAGAGCAATAAGTTCACTAAGCTCTTAGTGTTCATTGTGCCTTCTTCGTGTACTTAGTGGTTAAACTTTGTATATTTACCCCGTCCGTTCGCAATGCTCGGGTGAAGATATATAAATTACAAGCTATGCAAAAGATTTTAAAAATAGTTTTGATTGTTGCCGTTTGTTTAACTGTTGGTTATTTTTCGGGAATGGAAACAAGACAAAGTATTACAACCTGGTATCCTACTTTGGTAAAGCCCATTTTTAATCCGCCTAACTGGATTTTCGGACCGGTTTGGACATTGTTATACATCATGATGGGAATTGCTGCCGGTTTGGTTTGGACTAAAGGTTATGAGGAACAAACCACTAAAAAGGCACTTGGTTTCTTTGCGATACAGTTAGGCTTGAATGCGCTTTGGTCATATCTTTTCTTTGGTTTGCATAACCCTTTTTTGGCATTGATTGAAATTATTTTACTTTGGTTAATGATTTTTGAAACCTATAATGTGTTCAAAAAGATTAACAAAACTGCCGGACTTTTATTACTTCCCTATTTGGTTTGGGTAAGTTTTGCGACTATTCTTAATGCTAGTATTTGGTGGTTGAATAGATAAAAAAAATAAAATCTATTGCTTTTTATTTTATACTTTTTTGATATTTGATAAGGCCAAAAACAAGTATGGTTCTTTTTTCAATATCAATTTTATAAACTATTGTATATCCTTTGAATATATAATCTCTGATTACTTCCTCTTCAAAGTAAATCGATTTTCTGTAATTAAAGGGTTGTTTTAAATCTTTAAGGATATTTTTGAGTAAATCGTTTTTAAATTTTCTAGCAACACCTGGTTTGTCTTTAGCTATATAATCTACTTGGTCTAACAGCGAATCTACAAATCCATCTGTAAAACTAATCTTCATAACTTGAAATTCGTTTTTCTAAAACTAAATTTAATTCATCAAAAGAGGAGTATTTAGCCGTTCCGTTTTCAATTTTGGCCAATTCAGCAACTAACTTTTTTTTATTTTGTTCAAAAAAAGGATCCTCTTGAATAATTTGAAGCTCTTCGGTTGAAAAAACTTGTAACAACTCTAATAATTTAGCTTTTATTTTTGGTTCAAATTGAACACGAATGGTTTCCATAATTTTAGTATTGGTTATCAAAGTTACAAAAAAATCAAATAAGTTTTGAAATTGCATTCGCCACAATAAACCCACTCGTCCAAGCATTTTGGAAATTAAATCCGCCGGTAATGGCATCTATATTTACGATTTCGCCTGCAAAGAAAAGGTTTTGATGCAGTTTACTTTCCATGGTTTTGAAATTAATTTCTTTTAAATCAATGCCGCCAGCCGTTACAAATTCTTCTTTAAACGTGCTTTTGCCATTGACATGAAATTCGCCATTGGTGAGTTGGTTTGCTAAATCAGTCAATTGTTTTTTTGAAAGGTCTGCCCATTTTCTTTCGCTGTCAATTTCAGAGGCAATAACTAAACTTTCCCACAAGCGATTTGGCAACTCAAACGGTGATTTTTTTGAAACAGTTTTCTTAGCATGTTCTTGTTTGAGCTCTTTTAAAGTATCCATCGCTTCTTCAAAAGTAACTTCGTTCAACCAATTGACCTGAAGTGTAAATTGATAATTTTTATCAAACAATTCTCGTGCGCCCCATGCGGATAAACGTAAAATTCCAGGGCCAGACATTCCCCAATGCGTTATTAATAAAGGTCCAGCAGCTTCTAACTTGCTGCCTTTCACTTTCACTTTGGCGAAAGCCGAAAGTCCCATCAAATCTTTAATTCGGAAATCTTTTATATTAAATGTGAATAGGGAAGGAACGGGTGAAACAATATTGTGTCCGAGTTCAGTGAGCATGTCCCAAATTTTTGGATTGCTACCCGTGGTCATAATGAGTTTTTCACAGGCAAAAGTTTCGTGGTTGGTTTCTACTTTCCAATAGTTTTCCGCTTTGAAAATAGATTGAACACTTTGACCTGTTACTATTTGAATTCCGAGTTTTTGAGTTGCCGAAAGAAAACAATCAATAATTGTTTGCGAATTATCCGAAGTAGGAAACATGCGCCCGTCTTCTTCAATCTTCAGTTCCACACCATGACGTTCAAACCATTCAATTGTATCGCCTGAACAGAACTGATGAAAAGGACCACGCAGCTCTTTTTCGCCACGCGGATAAAACTTCACTAAATCATTCGGCACAAAGCAGGCATGGGTCACATTGCATCGCCCACCACCGGAAATGCGGACTTTTTCCAAGACTGTTTTGCCTCTTTCGAGTATGGCTACTTTTAGTTTCGGATTTCTTTCAACGATATTAATTGCCGTGAAAAATCCTGCTGCGCCGCCGCCAACAATTATTATGTCAAAGTTTGAATTCATTTATTTTTTTAAACCATTAAGGTCTATTTTTATTTATAAAATTTTAGCTGTGTCATATGACAATAAACAGTCTAAACTCTATCCGGAAAATCTGTAATGATACCGTCAACGTTTAACGATTTGACAAAGATAATGTCTTCGGGCTGATTGATGGTCCATGTATAGACTTTAAAATTTTTGGATTGCATGTTGGAAACGTTTTCTGGCGTCAGCAAATGATAATAGGGATGAATGGAATACGCTTTTATAAATTTGGCGAAAGCCAATGCTAACTCTAAATCGGTGTTGGTCAAAACACCAATCCGAATTTTATCATTCAAAAAATGAACTTGCTGTACCGCATTCCAATCAAAACTAGAAATAATGAAATCCTCGTATTTCCAACCTTTTTCAGCGACATATTGTTCGATAAGTTCGACTACTTTATCGGCAGTTTCATAGGTTTTGAGTTCCACATTGATAAAGCATTTTTTATTTACCAATTCAAAAACAGACATTAAAGTTGGGATTCCAAAAGCTTTTAATTCAGTAGCGGAATAATCTTTTACAAAACCCTTCCCTGAGGTAGTTCTTTCGATAGTGTCATCGTGAATAACGACGACTTCGCCCGATTGGCATAAATGCACATCGAGCTCAATTCCGTCAGCACCTAAATCAATCGCTTTTTGAAAAGAAGCCAAAGTATTTTCGGCCACATAACCTTTTACACCTCGATGACCTATTTTTTGGATTGAGTTCATATATTTTTCTAAACCTTTAAGATAGTATAGTTCATTAAGTTAACTCTAAATTTTCTTAATGCCTTAATGGTTTATTTTTTAATTTTTTTCCAGTAAAACAATCCCGAAATCTGTGTTGAGGTTTACTTTTCCTTTGGCAACTGTAGCTGTTTTACCTGAATAAGCGTCTTTTACTTTGCATCCGTTTTGGAAAATGTTACCAACAGGAATGCTTTTTTCTCCTAAAGGTAAGTCCAAACCTACCACAACTTTATCGGAATATTTCCCTTTGATAAACGTTCTGCTGAATACGTATGGCGTAGCCGAAATTTGGTTATGAACTCCAGCCCCAACTGCAGGATGATTTTTTCGGAACAATCCTAATTTCTGCCAATGCGCTAACACTTCTTTGGTTTCCGCCTTATTTGAAACATCATCCCAATTCATATTCGAACGTAAAGTAGCATCGCCTTGGGTTCCTTCAATGTCTAAAGAACGAGCACTTTCATCTCCATAATACACTTGTGAAATTCCTGGTGCCAATAATAATTTAGTGCCGCTTTCAAAAGTTTTTTCACGTTTTTTATCAAACGGATAGCTATCATCATGAGACGAAACATAATTCATCACCGTATTGCCTTTTAAATCATTTTGCAAGATGTTGGAATATTTTGAAAACAATTCTTCATAATTCATTTTGGCTTCATTCCTAAAATCAAAGTTGATCAAGCCCGTAAAACCATTCTCGAAATAGTTGACTTTTTTATCTCCAAAATCATAGAATTTTTTTCCACCAATGTTATAACCGTAAACTTCTCCAACTGTAAAAAACGGACTATTATCCATCACTTTTTTTGGATTATTTTTCTTGTATTCAGCAAAAGCCCTATCACAGACTTTTTTAAAATCGGCCCAAACATCTTCTGTTGTATGCTTTACTGTATCTACTCGGTAGCCATCAATTCCAAAATCGGTTATGTAATCTGAAAGCCATTTCATGATGTAGTATTTTGGTGCTCTTGGATAGCCTGTTTTTTTGAAGAAAGCGTCCAATGAAGCTACTTCTTTATCATAACGACCTTCTTTTTTCCATTTGTTGGCTAGAAAAGTTGGTAATTCCACAGCTTCATTGTTTTCAGTTTTCACATCAGGAAGATTATCAACCAAAGTACAGTTAATATAAGTATCGTATGATTGATAAGTACATTTTGGAGCAGTTCGCACCCAATCATTCGGATAAACAGAATCCTCTGGAGTTACAGGGCCAGTGTGATTAATAACTGCATCCAGCATAATTCTGATGCCAAGTGCGTGAGCTTTTTGAACTAATTCGATTAAATCTTTTCGTGTTCCAAAACTCGGATCCATTGCCGTCCAATCTCTTGTCCAATAGCCATGAAAACCATATGTAAATCCGGTTCCTTCGTCTACACCATCATGAATTTGCTCAACTATTGGCGTCATCCAAATAACGTTAATTCCTAAATTAGTAAAATAGCCTTCGTCTAATTTTTGGATAATTCCACGAATATCGCCACCTTCAAATCCACGCAGTTTTCCGGTTGGTTTGTTTCGGTTATAGGTTTTGTCGTTGGTTTTATCACCATTATTGAATCGGTCGGTAACGATGAAATAGACATTGGCACTTTCCCATACGAATGGGGTTTTCGGAGTTGTAGACTTTTTAGTTTGAGCAAAAGTTGCTCCGCTGAAAAGAGTTGCAATAATTAGAATGAAGTTTATTTTTTTCATTTTTTAGTATTCGATTTTAATTTCTGAAAGAGGTCCTATTGCCGCATTAACATTTACCAGAAGCGGTTCTGAAAATCTCTTGTAAACCTGTTCCTGACCATTGACAAATATTCGTTTTGCCTTGTTTGAGATGTTATGGATAAATACAGATACATTTTTATTCTTTGCAGTATAGTTTCTTCCCGAAACAGTGGCGATTTTTATAATTAGTGATTTAGCGCTAGTATTACTAGAAAAATGCACTGCTTCATATTGCTCTTTTTCAAATGCATTGGGCGTCACACCATCATCATTATACAACATTCCTGTAGAATGGGCTACGCTTTCATCAAAATAATAATGCAGATTAAAGTTATCTAACGAATAGCTTGACGTATTCTGAATAGTCTCTATCATAGGAATAAAACTTCCGCCACGTACAAAAGTTGGAATATAATCTTCGTTTACTTTTACCGTTTCAGTAGTTCCGGCTAAGTGTTTTTCATTCGTATAAAAATCAAACCAATTGTTGCTTTTTGGGAAATAAATTTCAGTAGATGTCACGCCACTTTTTGTAATTGGCGTTACCAAAAAGTCATTTCCCCAAAAATAGGTTCCGGAAACAGTTGTTAAAGCTAGATTATTCGGTTCTTCAAAAAATAGCGGACGCATTAAGGGTGTTCCTTTTTGATTGTTATCGAAAGACAAAGTATAATTATACGGCATCAATTGGTAGCGCAATTCAACTGATTTTTTTGCTTTTGCCATTGTTGCAATATCTTTTCGAGCCACTTCCGAAGCAACATCCTCTTGAGCATGCGGACGGAATATCGGATTGAAAACACCATATTGCAACCAACGCAGATACAATTCGTTGTCAAAATAATCGCCTGCAAATCCGCCAAGGTCTGAGTGCATATAACCTAGTCCTTGCATTCCCATTTGTAGGGCAATTTCCATTTGACTTTGCAATCCGCCCCAACTTCTACTCACATCGCCACTCCAAGGCACCATTCCAAAACGCTGTGAACCTGAATATCCTGCACGCATTAAGATAAATGGTCTTTGTGTTGGGAAGTCTTTTTTATAACCATCAGCGATTAGTTTGGCCCAATTGTGCCCATAGATGTTATGTACTTCATCGGCTTTACCACCTGCAGTTATAACTTTAGAAGGGAAAACTTCTGGTTCCCCTAAATCGCCCCACATTCCGCCAACACCTTGGTTTATTAGTTTTTTATAAACGTTCCAAAACCAGTCCTTACCTTCGGGTTTGAAAATATCTACCACACTGGTGTTTCCGAAATAGAAATCCCAGGTTGCCGGTTTACCTGTTTTATCGGTTACCAATACTTTTTTGTCTACAGTTTCTTTCCATTTTGATGAGGTTGTCAGAATAAAAGGTTCGGTAATCAAGATGGTTTTTAAACCTTTGGCATTCAAATCGGAAATCATTTTATCCGGGTTTGGGAAGTTGTCTTTGTCCCAATCTAAGTTACCCATAGTGCCTTTAATCGTTTTTCCGAACCAATACAAATCAAGTATAATAGCATCAACAGGAACATTGTTTTGTTCAAATTTTTTGATGGTATTTTCAACTTCATCTTGGTTGTGATAGCCAAAGCGGCTGGCAAAATTTCCCAAAGCCCAACGAGGCAATAACGGTTGCTTTCCAGTTAAATCAGTATAGTTTGACACTAAATCGGTCCAACTATCACCAACAATAACCTGATATGTTTTTCTTCCTGAAATGGTTTCATAGGTTAGTGTATTATTTTTTTGGCTATCTAAATCCAAATACCCAATAGAAGCATTATCAAAATGAACGGCATATAATTTTGAAGACATTACTAATGGAATACAAAAATTCATCAACTCAGCTTTGGTTTCATAACCATAATGTGCTCTGTTGTATAATTGCAAACGATTTCCTCTTCTATTCATTCCCAATGCTCTGGCTCCGCCGCCATATAATGCTTCGGAATTGTCCAAATTGAAAGACAAAGTTTCGGTTGAATCATTGACTTTGGTATAGCCCATTTTTTCAGACAAAAGCATTTTCCCAAGGTTGGAATAGGTAATTTTAAATGGCGATTTATTAATCACTACCGTAATTCCTTTTGTCAATAATGTTAATGAATTGTCAGTTTTGGTAAAACTAGCCCAACCTTTTTCAGCAGTTTTGATAACGGCATGCGAATTTGGATTGAAATTTTGCTTCGCCGATTCACTATTGCTCGTGTCTCCGTTTGGAATAAATGAAGTTTCGACAATTTTATCAGAATACGGTTTTATTAGATAAGAACCATCCGAGGTTTTAACTTCTAAAATGTTGTTTTTCCAGGAATGGGAAAGGTATTTTCTGTTTACATTTTGTGCAAATGAAAGCGATGATATTAATAATAATAAAAGTAATTTTTTCATATGTTTATTGTTTTGTCATTTCGACCATTTGGAGAAATCACATTAACTTAAGATTATGAGATTCCTTCTTTGTCAGAATGACAATTATTATTTTAATTCTAAAACAAAAACAGATTTTCCGTCGATGGCAATATCATTTTTTAAATCAATATTCTTACCAGATAAAATATCCATTCCAGATTTATGATTCTGAATGTTTTCAGCAAAGCGATTGGTTTTGAATGTCTGTGTTTCGTTACTGTTATTGATAACAACCATAACACTTTCACTTTCATTATAACGGAAATAAACATACACATTATTTTCGGGAATATAATGTGTCATTTTCCCATTGTGAATTACTGATTTTGATTTCCTCCAGTTGAATAATTTAGAAGTGAAATCAAAATATTTTTGCTGTTCATTTGTTCTACCGGCTTTGGTGAAGGCATTATTGGTGTCGCCATTCCAACCGCCTGGGAAATCTTTTCTAATGTCAGCATCGCCTTTGTTTTTGTCTCCAGCCATGCCAATTTCGGTACCATAATATAATTGTGGAATTCCACGAACAGTTGCAATAAGAGTCGTTGCCATTTGGTATTTTTTGAAATCGTTTTTATAGATTTCGTTAAACCGGTTGGTGTCGTGATTTTCAATAAAAGTCAAAATATTATTAGGATTTGCATATAAAAAATCATTCGTGAAGTTTTCATATACTTTAACTATTCCTTTATCCCAAGAGGCTTGGTCTTCATTAAAACTTGTGCTAAAAGCATCGTGTAAAGTAAAATCCATAACCGATGGTAAATAGGAATTAAAACTTTGAATGGCTCCAATTTTACTGTCTTTTTGCCAATAAGCCATTTGCGCTTGATTATGCATCCAGACTTCACCAACAATATTAAAATGCGGATATTCATCGGTGATTGCTTTGGTCCATTTGGAAATTCCTTCCTTGTCGTTATAGGAATATGTATCTACTCTGAACCCATCCAAATCGGCATATTCAATCCACCAAATTGCATTTTGTATCAGGTAATTTAAAACTAATGGATTGGATTGGTTTAAATCGGGCATTGATTTTACAAACCAACCATCCATACAATTTTTAGCATCAATTTTTGAAGCATTGGTATCAAATTGCGATGTCATTCTGTAGTTGGATTGTGTAAACTCTGGAAATTGATGAACCCAATCTTTAGTAGGCAAGTCTTTATACATCCAATGTTGCCAACCCCAATGATTGGTTACATAATCCATAATGTTTTTCATTCCCTTTTTATGTAACTCTTCACTTAATCTAAGATAATCCTTATTGGTTCCATATCGCGGATCAATTTTATAAACATCGGATTGGCCATAGCCATGATAGGAATAGCTTTCATCATTGTCTTCACAAAGGGGTGTACACCATATAGCGGTTGCGCCTAATTCTTTGATATAATCTAAATGATTAATTATACCTTCAATATCGCCACCATGTCTTCCGCCAGGCAAATTGCGATTGGCTTTTTCAGTAGCTTCAGTTGAACTGTCGTTATTTGGATTTCCATTGGCAAATCGATCCGACATGATAAGATAGATAACATCCGAGCTATCATAACTTTTTCTAAATTTAGAATTCTCTCTCCTTGCTTTAATGGAGTAGTTTATAGTAAATGATTTTTTGCCGTTTTTAAATGTAAAAATTAAATCCTGTGCAGGAATATTTTTGGTGTCAATAGTCACAAAAACATAGTTAGGATTTTCTGTTTTTTGAATGCCTTTGATGATTATTTTATTAGAAACAGTAACTTCGTTTTGGGAAATGTTCTTTCCATAGAACATAATTTGCAAATCAGCATGGTTCATTCCTTCATACCAAAATGGTGGTTCAACTTTGTCAATTGCTTTGCTAGTTTGGCCTTTGGCCTCGGGTTGTGCTAAAGCTGAATAAGAAATTAGGAAGAAGAAAAACACTTTTTTCATAGCTCGCTATTTATAAACCATATGAGGCATATAAGGACAAATAAGAAAAACTTAAATGAACTTATATGCCTTATATGGTTCAATTAATTATTTTATACTGTTACCAAACTATTTGGTTCCACTAAAATCTCTTTGCCATTTACAAAAACAGAAATTCTAGTATCACCTTCAAGAGTAAAATTAGTTTCGTTTTGATGAACGGAAACTTTCAGAATTTGGTTTCTAAAATTGATTTTAAACGAATACCCATTCCACTCTTTTGGAATTCTTGGTTCGAAATGCAGGGCATCATTTTTGACTCTCATTCCGCCAAAACCTTCTACAATACTCATCCAAGTTCCTGCCATGGATGTGATGTGTAAACCTTCTTCGACTTCTTTGTTGTAATCATCCAAATCCAAACGTGATGTTCTTAAATAGAACGTATATGCTTGTTCCATTCTGCCCAAAGTAGCAGCCTGAATGGAGTGAACACAAGGCGAAAGCGAACTTTCATGAACCGTAAATGGTTCGTAGAAATCGAAATGTTTTTCCAGTTGTTCTTTGCTGAAATGATCTTCGAAGAAATAGAAACCTTGTAAAGTATCCGCTTGTTTGATGTAAGGCGAACGCAAAATTCTGTCCCAAGACCATTTTTGATTGATTGGTCGTTGGGATTTGTCTAAATCATGCACTTTTACCAATTCTTTATCTAAAAAACCATCTTGTTGTAAATACACATCATGCTCTTCTGAAAAAGGGAAGTACATATTGTCTGCAACTTTTTTCCAATGTCCAATTTCGGTAGCGTCTAATTTTACTTTGCTCATTATTCTTGTATAATCAGCATTGTATTCTTTCTCAACTTTGTTGATTTGCTCCATGGTATAATCAATACACCACTTGGCTAAATAATTAGTATAGAAATTATTATTGACGTTGTTTTCATATTCATTAGGACCCGTAACGCCCAAAATAACATACTGATTTCTAAAAGTAGAAAATGTAGCTCTTTGATGCCAAAAACGGGCAATTCCGATTAAGACTTCTAATCCTTTTTCAGGAATATAAGAGTAGTCGCCTGTAAATCGGTAATAGTTAAAAATAGCGAAAGCGATTGCTCCATTTCTATGAATTTCTTCAAAGGTGATTTCCCATTCGTTGTGACATTCTTCACCATTCATAGTTACCATTGGATACAAAGCGGCACCATTTGTAAAACCTAATTTACCTGCATTTTCAATAGCTTTGTCTAGTTGATTGTAGCGATAAGCCAAAAGATTTCGAGCAACTTGTTGGTCTTTGGTAGCCATATAAAACGGAATGCAATAGGCTTCGGTATCCCAATAGGTTGAGCCGCCATATTTTTCGCCGGTAAATCCTTTTGGACCAATATTCAAACGGGAATCTTTCCCTAAATACGTTTGATTTAAATGGAAAATATTAAAACGAATTCCTTGTTGCGCTTTTACATCGCCATCAATAGTGATATCGCTCATTTCCCAAATTTTTGCCCAAGCTGCAATTTGATTATTTACTAATTGGTCGTAGCCAAATGATAATGCTTTCGCAATAACATTTTGAGCTGCAATTTGCGTGTTTTCGTGATTCATTGAAACGGTATAACCGCCCAATTTTTGTAGCGAAACTGTTTGACCTTTGGTTACAGCAACTTCATAAGTAAATTGAACTTTTTCTTTAGTTGCTTCAACATTTATGGGTGAAATTTTCAGATTTTCAGCATTAAGTAAAATACTGTTCTGCATGAAGGTTGTTGCCGTAAAATGAGTTTTGAAAGTCCTTGCCGTTACGAAAGCTTCGTTTTCTGAATGTTTAACGTTTAATGGTTCCCAAAATTTTTCTTCCCAGTTGGCATCCTCGTTATGAACGCCGGCATCAACATAAGGTTTAAAAACTATTTTAGCATCATTGTTTAGTGGCGTGATTTCATAGTTTATTACACCAACTTCATCCAAATCTAATGAAAGGAACCTACGAACATTTACGGCAATTTGATTACCATTTTGTAATGTTGCTTCAAAAGAACGGTTGTAAATTCCTTCTTTCATATTAAGTTCGCGACGGAAGTTTTTCACTGTTGCACAAGCTGCTAAATCTAATATTTCACCGTTGATTTCGATGTTGATTCCAATCCAATTAGGTGCATTTAATACTTTAGCGAAATATTCGGGGTACCCATTTTTCCACCAGCCCACTTTGGTTTTGTCAGGATAATATATTCCGGCAATGTAACTACCCTGGAAAGTTTTTCCTGAATAGTATTCTTCAAAATTGGCACGTTGTCCCATCGCTCCGTTTCCGATGCTGAATAAACTTTCAGATGATTTAACTTGTTCTAAGTCAAAGCCTTCTTCTATAATTGACCAGTTGTCTGGTTTGATATAATCTTGATTCATTTAATTTTCCTTTTATCATTCAATTTTAGTCTATGAATGCTTCTATGAAAGAGGTATCCATAAAGGTAAAATCTTTAAAATTGTATTTTGCTTCGTGTAGAATTTTTTCATCGCCAATTCCGATACTCGTCATATTGGCAATATTAGCGGCTTGAATTCCAGCAACCGAGTCTTCAAAAACCATAGAATTCTCGTTGGTTGCATTTAATAATTTCGCTGCCCTCAAAAAAACTTCCGGATCCGGTTTTGCATTGGTTACGTCATTTCCATCAACAATGACATCGAACATGTGCAAAATTTTGACTTTTTCTAGTATTGGGCGGGCATTTTTACTTGCTGAACCTAATGCGATTAGTTGTTTTTTTTCTTTAATAAATTCTAAAATATTGACAACGCCCGGAAGAATTTCAGATTCATCCATATGTTCAATATAAGCGAGGTAATCTTCATTTTTTTGAGTAAGCCATTTGTTTTTATTTTCATCAGATACTTGAATATTTCCAAGTTTCAAAATGATATCTAACGAACGAACACGACTTACTCCTTTTAATTCTTCATTGTGTTCGGGTGTGAATTCAACACCTAACTCGGCTGCTATCTTTTGCCAGGCCAAAAAATGATATCTGGCTGTGTCAACAATAACACCGTCTAGGTCGAAGATGAATGCTTTTTTGTTTGTCATTATAAATTTTTTAACCTGAAATTGCGTTTTTGTCTGTAATAAAGAAATTACATAATCCAGCAATAATTAGTGATAATCCAGCTAAAATCATAGCATTAATGTGTGCTTCCCCAATTAATTTGTACAAATAATTGATTCCGCCAAGAGCAGCAATAATTTGTGGAATTACAATAAACATATTGAATAATCCCATCATCATTCCCATTTTATTTGGGTTTACCGAACTTGATAGCATGGCATAAGGCATTGATAAAATACTTCCCCAAGAGAAACCTATTAATATAAAGGAATACATTAAAGTTGAAGGGGTAGCATAAAACATATAAATAAAACCTAATCCACCAAGAATTAAAGAACCCATGTGAATATATTTTCTATTTATTTTGTTTTTCATTGTGTAAAAAGTAAGTAATAATGCAAAAGCCATTGAGGATAACCCGTAAACTCCTGTTGCTGATCCGACCAAATCGGCAGCGTCATTATAAACTTTGTCTTTAGATTCGTATTCTAATTTTTTTTCAGCATTGAGATAAATCACTTCTTTATTGTCATTTTTTAATGCACTACCTTCTTTATCTAATTGGGCATATTCTTTTACATCTGGTTTAGGTGAATTAAAAACATGCTCAGTTAAAGCGGGCATTGATAAACTCCACATTGTAAAAAAAGCAAACCAACTGAAAAATTGAATTAATCCAAGTTTTTTCATTGTTGGAGGCATTTCTTTCATGCTTTTTATCAAATCTGGTATAAAACGGGATTCTTTTTTTTCTGATTTAAATTTCTCTAAATCTGCAGGTGGATCTTCTTTAGTTGTGATTATAGTGTATAATATACTTGCAAAAAAAACAAATGCACCTACTGAAAACGCTACAATAACCGATGGAGGAATCACACCAGCTGCAGCTTCATTAGAAACTCCTAATTTGTTTACCAACCAAGGTAAGTTACTAGCGATCCAAGTTCCAATTCCGATAATTAGAGTTTGAATTACAAAACCATTTGAGCGTTGTGATTCAGGTAATTTATCGGCAACAAGAGCACGAAAAGGTTCCATGCTTATATTTATTGAAGAATCTAAAACCCATAATAATCCAGCGGCAATCCAAAGGACTGGCGAGTGAGGCATGAAAAATAAAGTAATAGATGCTAAAATTGCTCCAATAAGGAAATATGGTTTTCTTCTGCCAAATTTAGGGCTCCAAGTGTTATCCGATAAGTATCCTATAATTGGTTGAACTAAAAGACCTGTTAAAGGAGCTGCAATCCATAAACCAGGAATATCATCTACTTCGGCACCAAGAGTTTGAAATATTCTAGACATGAATCCACCTTGAAGGGCAAATCCAAATTGTATCCCTAGAAATCCGAAACTCATGTTCCAAATTTGCCAGAAACTTAACTTACGCTTTTCCATTATCGTAATTTATTGGTTAGAAATACGATAAGCGCAATGCTTATCAAAACTTATTTTTTGTCTTCGAAGTAAAAGTATAAGCTTTGATAATTGGCAGTAAATATATAAAAGTTTTTATAATTTGGATTTACAATTGGTTTTTTTTGATAAAAAGTTTAAATTGTAGATTCTCTTTCTACTAATTCAGTTTCGATGACTTCCGTGCTGTATTGTTCGTCTTCTTCCTCTTCTGATTCCAATCTTTCAATAAGCATTTTTGCTGCCTTTCCACCCATTTTTATACCATTTTGGCTTACTGTTGAGATGCTTGGCGTTGAATATTTTGAAATAATCCCATCTGTAAAACCAATGATTGAAAGTTCTTCCGGTACTTTGACATTTAGTTTTCTTGCTAATTTAATGGCATTTACAGCAAAAATTTCATTTACAGCAAAAATGGCATCTAGGTCATTATTTACCAACAGGTCTTCGATTAAAGCTTCAAAGTTTTCTGTATCTTCAATTTTGAGAATTAAATTCTCGTTAACACTAATATCATTATTTTTTAGCGCTTTAATATATCCTTGAGTTCTTAGTATACCAACACTTACGTAATCAACTGTAGTTATCAAAGCTATTTTTCTAAATCCTTTATCGATAAGAAATTGAGTAGCATTAAATGCAGCTAAATTATCATCAATAATTACTTTATCACATAAAATGTCATTGGTAACTCGGTCAAACATAACTACAGGCATGCCTTGATTAATTACTTCTACAATATGATGAAAATCTTTCTTCTGTTGAGTTTCTTTTGATAGTGACATAATGAAACCGTCAATGCTTCCGTTGGCTAACATTTCCATATTAATTACTTCTTTATCAAAAGATTCATCGGATAAACAAACTAGTACATTATAACCATTTTCATTTGCAACATTTTCAACGCCGCTAATTACGGTTGCAAAAAAGTGATGAATAATTTCAGGAATAATAATACAAATTGTCTTAGTTTTTCTGTTTTTTAAACTCAGTGCAATATTGTTAGGTTTATAGTTATAAAGTTTTGCAAATGCCTGTATTTTTTGCCTAGTATCTTCGCTAATTTCTAAGCTATTTTTTAGTGATTTAGATACAGTTGATATTGACACATCTAGTTCTTTGGCAATTTGCTTTAGCGTAACTTTTCTTTTCATGGTGGGAATTTGATAAATACTTAATTCTGAATAAAGGTATAGGATATTTTTTATACTATCAATTTTAGCGTTAATTAATTATAAAAACCAAAAAGTTTTCAACACGCAAACGTTTTCGAAACATATTTAACAAGCGTTTTTTAGTTAAGTTCATTTTTTTACCTAAATTTAACTTTCGAAGTAAAAGTATAAGCACAAAATTATTTTTTAACCTAAACAAAATGTATGAAAACAATTTACAAAAAGTTGTTATTTTTATTCCTGTTGTTGCCTTTTAGTTTATTGGCTCAAAGTTTAAGTGGTGTAGTAGTTGATAAAAAATCGAATCAACCCTTGCCTGGAGTAAATGTAGTAGTTCAAGGTGCTAATCAAAGCACAACAACAGATTTTGACGGAAAATTTAAGTTAGCAGGGCTAAAAAACGGAGACAAAGTTGTCTTAAGTTTTATTGGCTATGAATCCCAAACTTTAAATTATACTGGTCAAAAAGAAGTAAGCATCAGTCTTGATGAAAGTGCTAACCAATTACAAGAAGTAGTGGTGCAAGTTGGGTATGGGTCTGTTAAGAAGAAAGACGCTACAGGTTCAGTAACTCAATTAGCTTCAAAAGATTTTAATAAAGGCGCAAACGTAACGGCTGAAAATTTACTTTCTGGTCGTATTGCGGGTTTAACAATTAATTCTGGAGGTGGAGCTCCTGGAAGTGGTAACCAAATTAGAATTAGAGGAGGTTCTTCTCTTAGTGCATCTAATGATCCATTGATTGTTATTGATGGTCTTCCAGTTTCTAATGATTCTAATGTTGGCGCAACTTCTATATTGGCTTCTTTAAACCCAAATGATATAGAAAGTTTTAACGTTTTGAAAGACGCTTCTGCTTCTGCAATTTATGGTGCAAGAGCTGCGAATGGAGTTATTATTATTACGACAAAACGTGGAGGAAAAAAGTTGTCAGTAGATTATAATTTTCAATATGGTTCAGGTCGGATATTGAATAAATTAGACATAATGAATGCTCAACAGTATTCAAGTTTTTTACAACAAAATCATCCTGGTAGAGTAGGCGAATTAGGGATTATTAATCCAAATATTGTTGATGATCCTTCTACACCTCAAAATGAGGCGCAACAATTATATAATACTGATTGGCAAGACGCCATTTATAGAAGAACAGATTTTGTAGATAATAACTTGTCTATTAGAGGTCAATTGTTTAACAGAATTCCAGCCAAGTTAACCATTAATAATACTTATCAAGAAGGACTTAGGTTGACAAATGAATTTACAAGAAATAATGTTTCTCTTTCATTAAACCCAAGGTTCTTAGATGATCATTTAAAATTTAATGTTTCAGCGTTGTATAGTAATGAACGTAATCGTTTTGCAAATGGGGTAGAGGGAACAGCTATTCGTTTTGACCCAACGAAACCAGTCTATAACCCTTATAGTAATAACTTTAGTGGTTTTTTTGAATATGAAAATCCTAGTGATCCAACAGGTTTAGCCGCTCAATCTCCAAGAAACCCAGTCGCTGATTTATTACAAACAAATGATAGAGGAGTAAATAATCGTTTTTTAGGAAATTTTGAAATTGATTACAAGTTCCATTTTTTTCCTTCTTTGAGAGCGGTTGTTAATTTAGGTTTTGATGAGTCTAATGGTGTTAGAAGAATAAATAAAGGAACTTCCGGTATTGGTTCTAGTGAAATTTTAAACAATAATTTTATTGGTACTAATATTCAAGATGAAGATACAAGAAGAAATAAATTATTAGATGCTTATTTTGTATTTAACAAAAAATTTGGCAGCACTAGTTTAGAGGCGACAGCAGGTTATTCATATCAGAAGTTTCAATACAATGGTTTTAGAAGTGGAAACAGAAATAATCCTACATCAGTCGAAAGTTTCCCAGCAAGTCCTGATGAAGTATTGATAGGCTACTTTGCAAGAACTAATGTTGGATTTAAAGATAAGTATTTATTAACTCTAGCAATGAGAAGAGACGGGACTTCACGTTTTTCTGAAGAAAACCGTTGGGGTAATTTTCCATCGGCTGCTTTTGCATGGAAAATGAAGGAAGACTTTTTCAAAGACAGTAAATTAATTTCTGATTTAAAATTACGTTTAGGTTGGGGTATCTCTGGTCAGCAGGCTATTCCAGTTGGAGATTTTTACTTACCAAGATATACTACCGGATTACCAAACTCTCAATACAGTTTTGGTGGAGATTCATTTGTAGTAGGTGTTCCTCAATCGTATAATCCTAATTTAAAATGGGAGGAAACAACTTCTTACAATATAGGTTTAGATTATGGATTATTTAACGGAAGAATTTCAGGAAGCTTAGATGCATTTTATAAATTAACAGATGATTTGTATTTTAATGAAACTCCTTATGCAGATGGAAGTAATTTTGGGAACCAAGGTCCAGCAAACGGTGGAAGCTTTTCTACAAAAGGTATTGAGTTAAATATAAATGCAGATGTAGTAAAAGGAGATAATTTTAATTGGAATGTAAATTTCAATGCTACTAAGTTTGAAAGAAGAATTGAATCATTGCCTGCAGGACAAACAGAAGTGTTTTTGGGAGGTTCAGGAGCAGGTTTTGGAGGTACTTCACTTATAAGAAGAGTAGGATTTACACCAGACTCTTTCTTTGTTTACAAGCAATTATATAATACTGATGGAAGTCCATTAGACGGTGCATTTGCTGATTTGAATGGAGATGGAATTGTGAACGAAAATGATAGATATTTATATAAGAATGCAGATCCAGATGCTGTTTTTGGTTTTTCATCTAACATGAATTATAAAAACTTTGATTTTTCATTTTTCTTAAGAGCTAGTATAGGCAACAGAATATTGAATCAGGTAAATGCTACAAGGGCTTATTCGGATTATGCAGTTAATAATGATGGGCAGCTAGCTAATATACCTAATTCGTTCAATAATACAGGTTTTGCAATTCCTACAGGTTTAATAGCTTTATCGGATATTTATGTTGAAAATGGATCCTTTTTAAGAATGGACAATATAACTTTAGGTTATACATTCCCTGAATGGCTTGAAGGTAAAGCATCATTACGTTTATTTACAGGTGTTCAAAACGCTTTTATAATTACTGAATATTCTGGATTGGATCCAGAAATCAATGGAGGTTTGGATAACACTATTTATCCACGTCAAAGACAAATTTTATTTGGTGCTAATTTAAAATTCTAAAAAAAAACTATGAAAAAATTTAAAATTAATTTCGTTTTTATCTTTTTCGCTTATATGATGTTTACATCATGTGAAAGCGATTTGGATATCACACCTGAAAATCCGCAGGTATTCCTTTCGGATGAGTTTTTTGAATCACAAGATGCCTACAAAAAAGGCTTAGCAGGTGTTTATGGTAACTTGGCATTGACTGGTACAGACGGACCAACTTCATCAAATATTGGTGGAATTGACGCAGGTACGAGCCAATACGGACGTTGTTTATGGTATTTACAAAATCTAACCACAGATGAAGCCATTTGGAGTTACGAAAATGATGGAGGTGTTAGGGATTTACAACGCAACATTTGGACATCTGATAATGTAATTGTTAGAGGTATGTTTAGTAGAGGAATGTTTCATGTTGCTTTATGTAATGAGTATTTAAGACAAACTACTCCGAGTAAACTTTCGTCTAGAGGTGTAAATGATCCAACTTTACTTAGTGATATAGAAGATTACAGAAATGAAATGAAAGCCATGAGAGCATTGGCTTATTATCATTTAATGGATCTTTATGGAAAAGCTGCATTTAATACTGAAGATCAACCTGTAGCTGTTGCTGGAGTAGAATATAATAGACAACAACTTTTTGAATACATTGAAGGTCAATTGACAGCTGTTATACCTGAATTGAAAGCACCTCGTACAAATGAGTCTGGTCGATTAGATCAAGCGTTTGCTCGTATGATTTTAGCTAAAATTTATTTAAATGCAGAAGTATACATAGGTCAAAACAGATATCAAGATTGTATGACTCAATGTGAAGCTATTATTGCTGGAGGATATGTATTAGAACTAAATTATTTAGATAATTTTAAAGCAGATAACGATACTTCTACTGAAATGATTTTTGCCATACAGTCAGACGGCTTAGTTACTCAAAATTATGGTCCTACAACAGTAATGACAAATGGTTCAGTTGGTTCGTTAGAACAAAATGGAATCTCTTTAGGCGTTGGCGCTGGAGGTTGGGGTGGAGCTATTCGTCTTAGAAAACAATTTGTTGAAAAATTCAACGGAGCTGATTACGACTTTGACGCTAGAAAAACCCTTACAGGTGGAGGGAATAGATCTCTTGAAATCTTAGACATTAATAATAGAAATCAAGGTTATATTTTGGCTAAATATTCTAATGTTAGTTCAAATGGTGTTCCTGGATCAAATTCAACTTTCGTTGATACTGATTTTCCACTTTTCAGATTAGCCGATGCTTATTTAATGTATGCTGAAGCTCAAATGAGAAAAGATGGAGCTACTAATGGAAGTTCTCAAGCAAACGCTACTTCACAATCGTTGGGTTATATCAATGCTCTAAGAGAACGAGCAAATGATGGAAATTTTGCTAATGTTGCTTCGAATCAAGTTACTCTAGATTTTTTACTTGATGAAAGATCAAGAGAACTACATTGGGAGGCTCACAGAAGACAAGATTTAATTCGATTTGGAAAATATTCAGGAGGTAATTACATATGGGCTTGGAAGGGTAATGCTGCCGGCGGCGTGGCAATTTCTTCAAACCGTAATTTATTTCCAATTCCACAACTAGCTTTAGTAGCAAACCCAAATTTAACACAAAACACAGGTTATTAATAAAAAAATAAAATAAGATGAAAAAAATAGTAAAATCAATTTTTGTATTAACAATAAGTGCTTTTCTTTTAACTTCGTGTGAAGACGAGCAAGATTTAAAGTTTATTACACCAGCAGAGTCATTTTCAATAATTACTCCATTAACAGGTGATTCAGTTATTCTAAATGAAAACACTCCATCCAATCCAGGAATATCCTTGACTTGGTCACAACCTGATTTTTCAACACCTACTGAAATTCAATATTCAGTTGAGTTAGCGCCTGTAGGATCTGACTTTTCTACTGCTCAAGTTTTAGCGACTACTACAAGTGAATTCATTACTGTTCAATCAGGGCAACTTAACTTTGCCGCTTTGGTAGCAGGTGCAACACCTTTTGTTCAAAGTCCAGTAGATATTAGAATTAAAGCTACAGTTGGTTCTTCTGATCCAGCTTACTCTAACACAATTACCTATTTAGTTACACCTTATGGTTGTCTAGGTCAATTTGCTGTAGGTGCCGGAATTCCTTCTGCTGGTTGGAACTGGAATTCTCCTTTAAATTTAATTTGTGATGATAACGTATTAACAGCAAACGTTACTTTTGCTAATGATACATTTAGATTTTTTACCGAAGAAGGAAATTGGGACTCTGGTAGAAACTTTCCTTATTATACAGGTTTAGGATATAAGATTGGTTCAAATTTCGAAAATGCAAATGATGGTGACTCTAATTTTAGATTTATCGGAGCACCAGGTGTTCATCGTTTAAAAATTGATGAGAACAAGAAAACAATTACTGCATTTCAAGGTGCTACAGCCGCTAATTCTTATTGGTTAGTTGGAGCAGCAACACCAGGTGGTTGGTCTTGGTCAGGTAGTAATGAATCAGAGTTAGGTTTAATCGCTCCCGGAGTTTATGAAGCTGTAATTAGAATGAACCCAGCTGGTGATGCCAACTTTAGAGTTTGGTTAGCTAACGATGGTGGGGATAGTTGGGGCTCCCCAAACAAAAATTACCCTTCTTATGTAAATGATGGATATACAATTGATTCTGAATTAGTAAATGCTAATGATGGGGATTCAAATTTTAAATACATAGGACCAGATGCAGTAAGAAAATTCAAAATTAATACTATCACAAAAGTTATATCAGTAGATTAATTATAAAAAAATTTTAAAAAATGATGGACTGAGATTAATTTTATTCTCAGTCCATTTTATATCTTTTAAGCTATGAAAAGAAAATATTTTATCCTGATACTCCTGGTAGTTTTTTCTTCTGTGTCTTTCGGACAAGTAACAACATCTCCAACTACAGTTCTCGCAGATCAGCCAGTTACAATTACATTTAATAAAACTGGAACAGAATTAGCTCCCTATACAGGGATAATTTATGCCTACATAGGCGTTACCGTTAATGGAGTTGCATTTCAAAACATTAAAGGCAGTACTAATTTTGTTAGTCCGCTACATCCTCAGTTGACACAAGTCGGGACTACTTCAAATTACACCTTAACAATTACACCAGATTTATACACGTATTTTGGAGTGCCAACTAATAGTTCTATAACACAGATTTGTGTTGTTTTTAGATCAGCTGATGGAGCTTTGCAAACAAGACCAGATATTTTCATTCCTGTAGGTGCTTTTCAATATACTTTAACAGCACCATTATTAAATAGTAGTAATATTATAACAAGTGGTTCAAACGTTGCTATTACTGCAAACAACACTAACGGAAATGCTACCTATCAATTATTTGTTAATGGTTCAACCACAGCTTTAAACACGCAAACTACAGTTTCATATTCATTTACAGATACAAATGTTACTGTAAATAAAAATTATGAACTAAAAATTACGCAAGGAATTACAACCTTCACAGCTAAATTTTCCGTTGTAATTAATGGGACTCCTGTAGTGTCAGCACCAATACCCTCCGGATTAGTTGATGGAATCAATTATAATACTTCAGATCCTACCAAGGCAACTTTAGTTTTAAATGCCCCTTTTAAAAGTTTTGTATATGTTGCCGGAAGTTTCAACAACTGGCAACCTACATCAGCATATGCAATGAAAAAAGATAACACCTCTGGTTCTACAAAATTTTGGTTAGAATTAACAGGTTTAGTTCCAGGTCAAATATATGCTTACCAGTATTGGGTTTGTGATGTTGTGAATCTTCCAATTGGATCACCATCAATTGTTAAAACAGCCGATCCTTTTTCAACTTTAGTTTTGTCTCCATTTGATGATCCTGAGATTATAACTTTAGGAGCATTTCCTGGACTTCCGGTTTATGCAACTATTGCACCTGGTCAAGAACGTGAGGTTACTGTTCTACAGACTGGATCAAACACTTTGTTTTCATACAATTGGAGTAGTGCAACTACAAATTTTGTTAAACCAAAAAAGAAAGATCTGGTTTTTTACGAAATTCTAGTTAGAGATTTCGATGCTAATAGAACCTATCAAGATGTAATTAATAAAATTGACTATTTTAAAAATCTTAAGATCAATGCTATTAAAATAATGCCCGTAATGGAATTTGAAGGCAACATGAGTTGGGGTTATAACACTGCTTTTCATATGGCTTTAGACAAGCGTTATGGCTCGCCTGCTAAATTGAAAGAGCTTATCGATTTATGCCACCAAAATGGTATAGCCGTGATTTTAGATTTAGCTTTAAACCATGTTTTTGGACGTTCCCCTCTTGAAAGAATGTGGATGCTTGATCCAGATAATGATGGTTGGGCTAATACAAACACTAATGGCGAGAGAACAACTTCAGAGAATCCATATATAAACTTAACACCCAAACATTCTTATAATGTTGGTAGCGATTTGAACCATTTTAGAGAAACTGGTCCAGGCGGAAATGTTACCAATACTTACGCAACCCGTACCATTCAATATTGGATTAATGAGTTTAAGATTGATGGATACCGTTGGGATTTAACAAAAGGTTTTACTAACTCTTGTACTTCATTAGACGAAGGTTGCACCAATGCCTATCAGTCAGATAGAGTTGCCAAATTGAAATGGTATGCCGACAATCAGTGGGCAGCTGATCCAAATTCATTAGTTATTTTTGAACATTTAGGAACTGGTGGTTCTGCATCAGAAGAAGTAGAATGGGCTAATTATCTAAGAAATGGTGATGCAAAAGGAATATTGCAATGGCGTAAAATGACCGATCCCTATGCTAATTTATTAAAAGGGAATTTTGCCGATTTAAACGGAGTTACTGATCCTTCTGATAGAATGATAGGATATGCCGAAAGTCATGATGAAGAACGAGTGGTTTATAAGGCATTAAATGAAGCTGGTCAAACTCAAGGAAATTTATTTAAAGTGCATCAAAGACTTCCCGCCATGGGTGCTGTACTGTTTTTAGTGCCAGGGCCAAAAATGATGTGGCATTTTGGCGATTTAGGTTGGGATAGGTCTTTGTGGACGTGTAATAATGGCAATGTTTCTTTTTCAAATCCAGATTGTAAACTAGACACCAAGCCACAACCACAATGGACAGAAAATTGGTTAGGAGATACAAACAGAAGTGCCGTTTATAATGCTTGGGCAAAGATGATTGATTTGAAGAAAAATGAACCTGTTTTTGAGAACGGTCAATTTGGTTGGAATTTATCTCAAACTGGTAGTCCAAGATTAGATGTATACACAAGTACAAGCCAAACAGCATCATTAAGCTATGTTTTTGTGAGAACTAATTTTTCAGATAATACGTTAAACACTTCGGGTGGTTTTCCTTTTACTGGAACTTGGTATAATTTGATGGATAATACAACGATTAATGTTACTTCAACTTCTCAAAATATATCAATAGAACCAGGAGGATTTAGAGTATATGGAAATAAACAGGCAACCTTAAGTTCTCAAGAATTTGACATTGTCAATGATCTAAGTATATATCCTAATCCTACTTTAGGAACATTTAGCATTAATCATTTAGTTACTAATGTTGAAATATATTCAATAACCGGACAGTTAGTAAAATCTTTTAATACCATTTCATCAGAGAATTATCTATTTGATGTAAATGATTTGAGTAACGGAGTTTATTTAGTTAAAGCAATTGATAGCAACAATAGTTCTAAAACAATGAAATTAATTAAACAATAAAGTTGAATAGTTTTATATTTATTATAAAGAGCCACGTTTTTATAACGCGGCTTTTTTTTTAAGTTATATTTTCAAAAGCTAAACCTTATCTTTGTAGCTAATTACTATTTACTCCTATTTATGAATAATGAAGTTGCGGGTTTTTCCAAATTATCCAAAGAAGAAAAAATCAATTGGATTGCCAATGAGTATTTTGCCAATCCTTCAGAAGCTGTTGAGACGATAAAACAGTATTGGAACAACGATACCAAGCTCCAACAACTGCACGATGAATTTATAGAAAACACTATATCCAACTTTTATTTGCCAATGGGAATTGCGCCTAATTTCCTAATCAACGGCAAATATTATTCGGTGCCAATGGTTATTGAAGAAAGTTCGGTTGTAGCTGCTGCTTCCAAATCGGCTAAGTTTTGGAGCACGCGTGGCGGATTTAAAGCCACCGTTATAAATACCGAAAAAATAGGGCAGGTACATTTTATGTTCAAAGGGAATACAGCTAAACTTGAGCAGTTTTTCACTTTGTTAAAACCCAATTTGATCGCTTCCACAGAAAGCATTACCAAAAACATGCAAAAGCGTGGTGGCGGAATTACGTCTTTAGAACTAAGAAATAAAAATTCCGAATTAGAAAATTACTTCCAATTGCATGTGACTTTTGAAACTAAAGACAGCATGGGAGCGAATTTTATCAATTCCTGCTTGGAACAATTAGCAAAAACATTAAAAGAAGAAGCGCAAAATTATTCAGATTTTAATGAAACTGAAAAAGAGATTACGGTGGTAATGAGCATACTTTCAAATTATGTCCCGAATTGTATAGTTCGTGCCGAAGTTTCCTGTAAAGTAGAAGAACTAGCAGAAAACCTGCCTGCCGGCAAGCAAGGAAAAATAAGAAACCCACAGGAGTTTGCTGAGAAATTTGTTCAAGCTGTTCGTATTGCAGAGATAGAACCTTTCCGAGCCGTTACTCATAATAAAGGAATAATGAATGGTGTTGATTCGCTGGTTTTAGCAACCGGGAATGATTTCCGTGCGGTTGAAGCTGGTGTACATGCTTATGCTTCACGCAATGGTCAATACTCCAGTTTGTCACACGCCAAAATCGAAGACGGAATATTTACTTTTTGGATGGAAATTCCGCTAGCACTAGGTACCGTTGGTGGACTAACATCATTACATCCATTAGTAAAACTGGCTTTGGAAATTTTAGGGAAGCCCTCTGCCCAGGAATTAATGCAAATTGCTGCTGTAACAGGTTTAGCCCAAAACTTTGCAGCACTGCGTTCACTAACTACAACCGGAATTCAGGAAGGACATATGAAAATGCACATCAATAATATTCTCAATCAGTTTCAAACAACAGCGGAAGAACGAAAAATAATTAAAACTCATTTTGAAAACAATTCGATTTCGCATGCTTCGGTAGTTGAATTTATTGAGACATTAAGAAAATAATCTGCATCTATTTTATAAAATAAATTCGTGCATTCGTGGCCAAAAAAATGAAACAAACTTTTTACAGTAACGGAAAACTACTCGTCACAGGAGAATATTTAGTACTTGATGGCGCCAAAGCTTTTGCTTTGCCTACAAAGTTTGGACAAAAATTAATTATTGAAGCATCGGAAGGACAAATTATCCATTGGGAAAGTGTTGACAGCGATGGAAGCATTTGGTTTGAGGATACTATTCCGTTTTTATCTATTGTTAGAAAAGAGCGTTTTGATGATGCCAAGAACATAAAGAATACCTTGATTGAGATTTTGCACGAAGCCTATTTGATGAATACTGATTTTATAACTTGTTCAAAAGGATATACAATCAGAACCGAATTAACTTTTCCGAAATTTTGGGGTTTAGGCACCTCTTCTACCTTAATCAACAACATTGCTCAATGGCTCGAAATAGATGCGTTTGAACTGCTTAAAAGAAGTTTTGGAGGTAGTGGCTACGATATAGCTTGCGCTCAAAATAACAGTCCTATTTTATACCAGTTGATCAACGAAAAGCCAGTGGTTAACATAGTAAATTTTAAACCTGATTTTTCAGAAAATATCTTTTTTGTTTATCTCAATAAAAAACAAAATAGCAAGAGTGCAATTGCGTCTTATTATGGCAAACAAGGTAATATCCAAACTGACTTGGAAACCATTAATTCGATTACAAGAAGGGTAATTGAAGCAATAACTTTAAAAGAATTTGCCCTCGCCTTACAAAATCACGAAATTGAATTGAGTAACATTCTGGAATTACCAACCGTTAAAGAAGCATTGTTTCCCGATTTTGATGGTGTGATAAAAAGCCTTGGTGCTTGGGGTGGCGATTTTGTGATGTGCATCTCTAAAGAAAACCCAGCCGATTATTTTAAGGCAAAAGGTTTTGAGACTGTGATTCCTTATGGTGAAATGATTCTATAAAAAAAACCGTCTTGTGTAGTTAACAAGACGGTTTTTTTATTTATGTTGTGATTACTGATTAATAAAAATCAGCTCTATTATCTACTATGTCAGCATCTTCTTTTAACGCTTGCATAAATCTTCCCGAGTTTCCAACAGCTTGTTGTTTTACTTTAGCAATATAATCATCAAATTTTTTAATTGCTGGTGCTTTGGTAACAAATTTTGTAGCAATTACATACACTCCTGAATTTCCTTCAATTGGTTTTGATACTTGACCTACTTTATATGAAAAAGCCAATCCAACTACTTTAGGTTCATAGCCTGCATTAGGAACTGAAGGATTTTCAATTGTTAAATCAACAGCATTCATAACAGTAACTTTATTAGATGCTGCTATAGCCGCTAAGGATGCTCCTTTCATTTTTGCTTCAATTTTTGCAGCTTTCTTTTTGTTTTTCAAGATTGGCTCAACTTGCGGTCTTGCTTCTTCAACCGACATTAATCCTTTTGGAGCAATGCTTTTTAATTTAGCAATTACATGACCAACATTTACAATTTCAAAACGTTTAACGCTACCAATTTTGGTATCACCTTCAAAAGCCCATTTCACAATTTGTCTTTGATTGCTTAAAGAACCAAAACTTTCATCAATAGCTTTTACTCTTACCGCTGGACTTGAAGTTAATTTGTTATCCTTAACAAGTTTAGCAAAATCTTTATCAGTGGCATCCATTTCAAATTTGGTTGCTTGTGTGTAGATTTTATCATTCGTAGCTTCAGATGGCTCAATTTTCTGAGCAATAGTTGCCAATTTTACTGCATCTTGTTTGTCAGTTACTTGAATGATATGGTAACCAAATTCTGTTTCTACCAAACCAATTTTTCCGATAGGATTTCCAAAAGTAAAATCATTAAAAGGTTTTACCATTTGCCCTGGACCAAAAAATCCTAAATCTCCACCTTGTTGTGCAGATGAATCATCTGAGTTTGACATGGCTAACATCATAAACATTCCAGGATTGGCCTGCGCTTGCGCTAATAAGCCGTCTGCTTTAGCTTTAGCTTGTTCCTTTGTTCTTTTTTCTTTTTTGTTTGGAACTTGAGTTCCTTCCCAGCTAATTAAGATGTGACTTGCTTTTGCTTTAGCTCCGGCTTTTCTTCCTAATCCTTTTGAAAGACAATAGTAATTACCCTTCATATACGGTCCGTAAATTTCACCTGCAGGCAAATTAAATAATTGTTCCGCATGTTCTACTGGTAAGTCTTGTTTTGAAATAAAAGTTGAATCAAAAGGGATATCAGAATTTGCGTTAACAAAATCAGCGTTGTCACTTACAGTTCTAAATCCTTGAATAGTATCATTTTTACCCGTTTCTTTGTTGTAACGAACACTTTGTAATAATAAAGCATCTACATTTTTCTTTATTTCAGCCTCATCAGCAGCTGATGGTTTTTCCGAGATTAAGACATAATCCAACTCACGAGATTCTTCCGATTTAAATTTTTTCTCTTTCGTTTTCATATATGTTGTGATTTCTTCATCGGTTACTTTTACATCGCTGTCTTTCACAGATGAAAAGGGAACCATTACAAAATCAAAATTCACTTTGTTAGATTCAGCTTCATATTTGAATTTTCCTTCGGTTTGAGTAGCATACATTCCACCTTTTATCAAAGAATTGTAAATTTCATATTTTGCTCTTAACTCAGCATTTTTTTCCTGCTCTTTCAACATTTGCATTCCGTTTGGAACTTCTTTGAAATAATCTTTAAACTTGTTTAAGTCAAATTTTCCGGCTGCGTTCAAGAACATTTGGTTCTGACCGATGTTTGGGTCAGATTTGAATGCTTCTACAATATGTTTTTCGCCTACACGTATTCCTAATTTTTCGAATTCGGCGTTAAGCAAAGCAATCTGAACTTCTTGATTCCAAACTTGGTTTGAAGCTTGCATAGAAGTCATTTGTTGACCGTTTTGAGCATTCTTTTCTGTGTTTGCTACTTTTATTCTAAACTCTTCAAAAGAAATATCTTTTCCATTTACAGATCCTACGTCGGTGGAGATGCTTTTCATCCCACTGTTGAATATATCTTGTATTACAAATGCTAATAAAGCAAAACCTATCGCTAATAAAAGTAAGCCCGAACGTTTTCTAATTTTTGATAAAACTGCCATTTCTATTTTTGTTAATTTTTAATTCAGTTTGCGAAAATACAATTATCTGTGAAATAATAATAATCAAGCCGTTATAATTTCATCTAAATTTTGATTTTTTTTACAAAAATTAATCTAATACCGTCATTTTTACTAATTCGATTTTCTTATTAGTTGCTTCTTCAATGATAAATACAAAATTTCCGATGGTTATTTGAGCTCCTTTTTGCGGTATTTCTTTCGAAAAATCAACGATAAATCCGCCCAAAGTTTCATAAGAATCGCTTTCCGGAATATTCAATTTGTAGGTTTCGTTTATATACTGAACATCCAAACGTGTTGAAAAAATATAATTTAAATCATCTACTTTATTTTCTACTAATTCTTCTTCAGAATCGTGTTCATCTTCAATTTCGCCAAACAGTTCTTCGACTATATCTTCTATGGTTACAATGCCCGAAGTGCCACCATATTCATCTAAAATTACTGCTACACTTTTTCGTTTTTTGGTCAATAAATTCATAGCGTCTTTTATCAAAATTGTTTCAGGGACAAATTCTACCGGAATCATAATCGATTTGATACTACGTGGTTTTTTGAATAGTTCGAACGAATGGACATAGCCTACAATATCGTCAAGCGTATTGGTATAAACTACTATTTTTGAATAACCTGTTTTAATAAAAAGGTCTCTTAAATCAACTATGGAGCTGTGCAAATCAATAGCAACGAGTTCAGTTCTTGGGGTCATAATTTCTCTGGCTTTCACGCCAGAAAACTCTAGGGCATTCTGAAAAATCTGAATTTCAGAATCAACAGTTTCATGGTCTTGAACGGAATTCATTTGTTCCGAAATATAATTTCCCAATTCCACTTTGCTGAAGGATAAATTGATTTGGTCGCCTTCGGTTTTGAAAAACTTTCGCAGTACATAATCGGAAATCCAAATTAGAAACGATGAAATATAATAAAAGAGTTTGTAGAAAAAATAAGCCGGCAAGGCAAAGAATTTGATTAAAGTATTTGCGTAAATCTGAAAAAACACCTTTGGCAAAAACTCGGAAGTCATTAAAACAATAAGTGTTGAAATGGTTGTCTGCAATAATAAATTTGAAAAGTCAGTTAAATGGAATCCCAAATTTACAAACCATCGCATAAGTAATTCGCCCATAAAGAACCCGTAGACAACCATAGAAACATTATTCCCCACTAGCATAGTGGCAATAAACTTGGATGGTTTTTGGGTAAGTTTGGTTAGGATTTTGGAAATAAAATCGTCTTGTTTTTTTTCAATTTCAAGGTAAATTTTATTGGAAGAAACAAAAGCTATTTCCATTCCAGAAAAAAAAGCGGAAAGTATCAAGCATAGAATGATTATTCCGATTTCCATGAACTATGTTTTTTTGTTGTGTTCGTCAAATTTTTTTGAAAATTTTCTTCTAAAGAAGAACATGAAAACACCGACTAGGGCAAAACCAGCACTTAAATAGGCTTTGTTTGTTTCGCCAGCTTCAAATTTCTGAAAGGCATCAAAAGCAAAAATGAATCCTGCTAGTAAATAGGCGTATTGGGTAAATCTTAAATAGTTCATAGTTATTATTCTGACTGGACTTCTCCAGATATTTTTTGTGAGTTTACTTTTTTGAAATCTTTACTAAAATCAATTCCTTCACCATAAGATACTCCTTTTGGCGAAGTAAATTTAAACTTTTTTTCGGTAAAAAACCATTCATTTTTCTGGTCATAATACAATTGCTCTGTTTCTAGCAATTCGCCATTTTGATTGGATATTTTTACGGCGTTCTGCAAATCAATAATATTAGTAGTTTTATGAGATACGGCATACATAGCGTCAATATAGGTTTGCTTCCCGTTTTTATCAAATAATGTTAAATGAATGCCTTTCGGGAATTCGGTAAATGGATATTCAACTGTGGCATAATCCAGCATTTTTGGACTTATCAAATTGGCGGTAATTCTTCCTGAATCAGTATATTTTAAGTTAATACCATCGGCATCACCACTCGGAGAAAATTCGGAAAACCCCATTTTTTGAACATCGCGAAAGTTGCTTTCACATCCCATTTCAAAAAAACAAAAAAGAATTGCTACAATATATGGGATACTATTTCTAGTAGGATACATCATTATTTTGCAGGGAAAGTAATGGTTTCATTAATCCAACATCCAATTGTTACTAATTTACCATTCATTTTTGTTTTGGAAATTTCGTCAGCAGTAAGCGATTTAGCTTCGTAATCTTTAGCTGCTTTATCAGCTGTTGGTTTTAATCTCGGTTCTGCAATTCCGGCCTTTTGAGCAGTTTGAATTGCTAAGTAATAAACAGCTTTCTTTTCAAAATCAGTTTTGCCACAATCGTTAGCATTGTTGGAATATAGTTGCGCTAAAAACAAATATGCTTTCCCCATTTTTGGATCAGAAGACAAAGCTTTTTTTAAGTATTCTTTTGATTTTGGTAAATCGGTAGCCAATAAACCGGTTGCAAGTGTGTAATATATTTTGGCTTTTTCTATTGGATTTGTTTGTAATTCGGCAGATTCGTTATAAAATTTAATTGCTTCAGTGAATTTTCTTTGTTGAAGGTTTGCCAATGCTATGAAATTAGCTGATTGAGCCGTGACCTTCATTGCATAAAGTTTTTCTGCCAAAGTGTTGAAGATTGGTTTTGCACTGCATTTACCTGAAAGACTTAGTAAAGCTGAAGTTATCCAATCTCCATTTTCTTGATTGTCAGTATAATTTTTAGTGTAAAAAACATCTAAATTTTCGCAGGTTGCCAAATCTTTTATCAATCTATTAATAGCTGTTTGAGCCGTTTTATAATCTCTGTTTTGCTTAGCCTGTTCACTGTCGTTCGAGTCCGGTTTTGCAGCTTGTAATTGGTTAAGTAAGGAATTAACCAAAGTATATTTTTCTAAAACTGAATTGGATGTTATTGATTTATCACCATTGTTGAACTTTTCACAATACATACTGAAATACGTATAGATAGCATTGACTGCGGTAACTTTATTAGAAGCTTTGGTAAATCCACGATCTAATAAAGTAAAAATTTCTTCTTTTGCATCAATTTTATTAGCAACCAAAGTCATGGCTTTATTCACTTCAAAATCCTGAGTTGTTAAAGGAAAGTACTTATT
>CANKLK010000003.1 GCA_947482805.1 Flavobacteriaceae bacterium | reverse complement strand
GTGTTTCGAAATCTCTTTCGAAACGGCTGTCAATTCAATATGTCTATGAACGTCTTATTCTAAATATTTTCCGCTTTCATTCTCAAAGCGGGTGCAAAAGTAATTATTCTTTACTAAACAACAAGCAATTTTAAAATTATTTTTGAATTTATTCTAAATTACTAGTTTTTCCGTTTTTTTAAAGAACTCCACGGGATAAATCCAATAGCTAATCATCTATTGCGGGGTGCAAATATAAAAACTAATTCAACCTCAATCCAAATAAATTTGACGCTTTTTTTACCCTTTTTTTAAGGTGTTGATAACGCGGGGTTTACAATAGCTTTACATCGATAGTTTATAATAGACTATTTAAAATAACGCTTTTACATAATCATTGATACAGTATTCATACAACATCTATAAGTTATCTATGGAGTATCGATAGGAATGAACAAAAAAACCACCCCGCCCTGTGGGCACCCCTCAAGAGGGGAATGCTTATGTTATGGATACAACTTAACGTGTCTTTAGCCCCGATAGAAGCGGCATCCTTTTGCTTTTACAAAAGATAGAGCGGAGAGCGGGACTAAGCGTCCAGAAGAAAAAAATGGGGTGCTGCTAAAATTTAAAAAAGGATGATTATTTTTTAAGTGACTGGGCTTTCTTCTCCCAATAATCATATAGCTCATCTATATCTAAGGGATTCGCAGGTTTTTGATTGACCAGCCTGCCTCTTACAAAAGCCCTGTCCAGAATGGTTTCTATTAAAAAATCTTCATTCACTTCATAAGGCGCATATTTTGTTTTGAGGTTTATATCGAATAGTCGGGCGGTATTATTCGACCAAAATGCTTTCCAGCCGCTTTTATAATCTTTAATTAATTCAAAGGTGGTATATCCAGTTTGTCGATGGATTAGTTTGACTAATATTTGACCTTGCTTTCTTGAGAGTTTCTTTAATTGTCCTGTGAACTCATTCTCCATGTAATCTTCAACAATTTTGAAGTATTTCTTTTTCTCTCTATTTGTTTTCATTTTGTCCATATTCTTATTCAAAACTGTCAATCGATCAGCGGCAATTTTGGCAAGTGGATATACTTTATAGACTCTATTTTGAAGTAGTTGGAATTCCTTTTTTTCTTCAGCGTTCCACTTGTGCCTATAGACAACCACTTCTTCAAGCGGAACAATAGTATCTTTTGCTTCGATTATAGCATCTCTTTTTGCTAAAGAATCGTTTGTGATCTGGGCATTAGAAATAAAAGAAAGAGGGAAAAATAATAGGAAGTAAATTAACTTTTTACTCATGTTCTTAAAATTGTTTTTTTGGTATTCGTGAATCTTCGATTTCATTGATACTATTTATTAGTGTAAAAATATGGAATATCCCTAACAACTGTAATGCCAAATTTATATTTTAGCAAAAAATATTATATGGCAACAAAATCTATTCTTACCAGATCATCCCTTTCCTTTTTAGAAACCTATTTAAACAATGCTTCACCTACAGGTTATGAATCCAATGGTCAAAAACTTTGGATGGACTATTTAAAACCTTATGTAGATACTTTTATAACTGACACCTATGGTTCAGCTGTAGGAGTAATAAACCCAGATGCAAAATACAAAGTAGTTATAGAAGGTCATTCGGATGAAATTTCGTGGTATGTGAATTATATTACTGCCGAAGGATTAATATATGTTATAAGAAATGGCGGTTCAGATCACCAAATCGCTCCTTCTAAAAGAGTAAATATTCATACTAAAAAAGGAATTGTAAAAGGTGTTTTTGGTTGGCCTGCGATTCATACTCGAAATCGCGGGAAAGAAGAATCAGCAACCTTGCATAATATTTTTATAGATTGTGGTTGTTCTTCAAAAGAAGAAGTAGAAAAATTAGGCGTTCATGTGGGTTGCGTAATTACTTATCCTGACGAATTCATGATTTTGAATGAAAATAAATTTGTTTGCCGTGCCATCGATAACAGAATGGGTGGTTTTATGATTGCTGAAGTTGCTCGACTTTTGAAAGAAAATAAAAAGAAATTGCCATTTGGATTATATATTACTAATTCTGTTCAGGAAGAAATAGGCCTTCGTGGTGCCGAAATGATTACTAATACCATCAAACCTAATGTTGCTATAGTTACAGATGTTTGTCACGACACTACTACTCCGATGATTGAAAAGAAAATCGAAGGCGATTTACAAATGGGTAAAGGCCCTGTAATTGCTTATGCCCCAGCTGTTCATAATACTTTAAGAGATTTGATAGTGGATACGGCTGAAGCTAATAAAATTCCTTTTCAAAGACATGCTACATCAAGAGCAACAGGAACTGACACTGATGCATTTGCCTACAGTAATGGCGGCGTAGCTTCTGCCCTGATTTCTTTACCATTGCGCTATATGCATACCACTGTTGAAATGGTTCATCGTGAAGATGTAGAAAACGTTATTAAACTGATATATGAAAGTTTGTTAAAAATAGAAAATAATGATACTTTTTCTTATTACAAATAATTTAAATCAAAAAGCATCTGACGTGGCAGATGCTTTTTGATACTATCTTTTTGATAAAAAATTCAATACATTCTTCTCGATTCTTTCATTGATGTTTGAGATATCGGCTTTAATGAACTTTTCTCCTAATATATTTTCATACAATTCGATATAACGTTCTGAAACCGTTTCGATATATTCATCCGTCATATTGGGTATTTGCTGTCCGTCCTTTCCCTGAAAACCGTTTTCTATTAACCAACGTCGAACAAATTCTTTAGATAATTGTTTTTGCTCTTCTCCCATATCTTGTCTCTCTTGATAACCATCAGCATAAAAATAGCGTGATGAATCTGGTGTATGGATTTCATCTATTAAAACGATAACGCCGTCTTTGGTTTTGCCGAATTCGTATTTAGTATCGACTAAAATCAAACCTCGGCTTGCTGCAATTTCAGTTCCTCTTTGGTATAAAGAACGAGTGTATTTCTCTAAAATCAAATAATCTTCTTCTGAAACGATTCCCTTAGCTAAAATAGCTTCACGAGAAATGTCTTCATCATGCGAACCATTATCCGCTTTGGTTGTTGGCGTAATAATTGGCATTGGAAATTTATCGTTCTCTTTTAAACCTTCTGCCATAGTTACCCCGCAAATTGTTCTTTTCCCTAAAGCATATTCACGTGCAGCATGACCAGATAGATAACCACGAATTACCATTTCTACTTTAAAAGGTTCACAAAGATAACCAACAGCAACGTTTGGATCAGGAGTTTCAATAAGCCAATTCGGAACAATATCTTGTGTCAAATGCATAAACTTGGTAGCGATTTGATTTAGAATTTGTCCTTTATAAGGAATACCTCTAGGCATTACAACATCAAAGGCAGATAATCTATCAGTTGCAATCATGACTAACAATTCGTCGTTGATGTTATAGACTTCACGGACTTTGCCACGATATACAGATTTTTGCCCGGGAAACTGGAAATGGGTTGTAGTTATAGTATTCATTATGTTGTGTGTTGTGTGTTGCTAGTCTACCGACAATTAGATGGATGCAAAAATAGGAATTTGTGATTTATGATTTGTTGTTTTAGAATACTTTTTAAAACAAAAAAATAACCCTATCAATCTTTAATTTGATAGGGTTGAGATTCTTTCTTCGTAAGAATGACAAACTAGTCGTTATTCTCAATACTCTTATAGGCATCGATTACTTTTTTCACTAATCTGTGGCGAACAATATCTTTGTCATCAAGATAAATGATTCCGATACCTTCTATGTCCTTCAAAACTAACAAAGCTTCTTTCAATCCCGAAATAGTTCTTCTTGGCAAATCGACTTGTCCAGGATCTCCGGTGATAATAAACTTCGCACTTTTCCCCATTCTGGTTAAAAACATTTTCATTTGTGAGTGCGTTGTATTTTGAGCTTCATCTAAAATAACGAAAGCATTATCCAACGTTCTTCCACGCATAAAAGCCAATGGAGCAATTTGTATAATTCCTTTCAAAATGTAATCTTCTAAAGTTTGTGGCGGCAACATATCGCGTAATGCATCATATAAAGGCTGCATGTAGGGATCTAGTTTTTCTTTCATATCCCCGGGCAAGAAACCAAGATTTTCACCAGCTTCAACAGCAGGACGTGTTAAAATAATTCTTTTTACTTGTTTTTCTTTTAGCGCTTTTACGGCCAAAGCCACACCTGTATAAGTTTTTCCAGTTCCAGCAGGTCCAACTGCAAAAACCATATCATTCTTAGCAACATAATCCACCAGCTTTTGTTGATTAGGAGTCATTGCCTTAATCAGCTTACCTCCTATTCCGTGCACCAAGATTTTATCACTGTCAGGCATACGTTGTTCTTCATGTGAATTACTATGTATGACTCTATCTATAACGTTATCATCTATATTATTATAACGTGTGAAATGCAACATCAAGCGATTAAATCGATTTTCGAACTCATCGAGTTCTTCTTTCTCTCCAAATGCTTTGAGAGTTGTGCCACGAGCGACAATTTTGAGTTTAGGATAGTACCTTTTAATCGTTTCAAGATGAGCATCTTGAGCGCCCCAAAATTCTTTTGGTGCGATGTCGTGTAATTCAATGATACGTTCGTTCAAAAGCGGTTGTATTAAATTAAAATAATTCGCTATATATTATTAGCTTTGTATCCAAATTTAATTAAATAAAACAATAGGTTTCATTATTTTTGAAACCGATTTCAACCAAGTTATAAACAATTTATGTCAATAATCACCTTAACGACCGATTACGGATTAAAAGACCACTTTGTCGGTGCTTTAAAAGGTAAGTTGTTAACTGAATTTCGCGAAGCTACGATTATTGATATTTCTCACGATATTGACGCCTTTAATATTGCCGAAGCTGCTTATATAATTGGCGCATCGTATAGTAGTTTTCCAAAAGGAACTGTACATTTAATTGGAGTTGATATTGAATTAAATAACGAAAATCAGCATATTGCCATGCAATGGAACGACCATTACTTTATTTGTGCTGACAATGGGATTTTGAGTATGTTGACGCAAAAGATTGTTCCTCAGAAGTTGGTAGCCATTACTATTCACGATCGTTTGCCTAACGATGCAACCGATATGGATTTATTTGTAAAAGTGTCCTGTCATTTAGCTAAAGGCGGTTTACTAAACGTTATTGGCAAAGAAATTAAATCCATCAAGGAAGTTACCGAATTACAGGCAGTTGTAAATGAAAATCAAATTAAAGGCTATGTGACTTATATTGATCATTTTGGCAATGTTGTGACTAATATTTCTAAAAAAATGTTTTTAGAAACAGGTAAAAGCAGACCTTATGAACTAAAATTTAAACGGCAGATTATCAAAACCATTCTCCCTAAATATTCTGATATCGGTATTTCAGAAAAATACCCATTGAAATATTATGAAGGCCAAAAGTTGGCAATTTTTAACGAAGCTGGTTTTCTGGAAATTGCAATTTTTAGAAGTAATCCTGATACGGTTGGTTCAGCTACAAGTTTATTAGGATTGAATTATAGAGATGTGGTTACGATTGAGTTTAGAAATTAAGTGTTTAGGGAAAAGTTAAAAGGGATAAGATGTTCATAAGGATAGTAAAAATGAGTTTTCACGAAGAAAATATTCCAAAGTTTTTAGAAAATTTTGATTTGATGAAAAACAAAATACGTGAAACAGTAGGCAATCGCTTTTTGGAATTGTATCAGGATAAAAATAATCCATGTATATTTTTCACTTATAGCTTTTGGGACACCGAAGATGATTTAGAAAACTATCGGCGTTCAGAATTGTTTTATGAAGTTTGGACGTTCACCAAAAAACTATTCAACGAAAAACCGGAAGCTTGGAGTGTGGATAAATTAGTTAGTTTAAAATAGTTGTAGGTTATAAGTTCTAAGCTGTAAGTTATTACTTTTACCAACTAAGAACCTATAACGTACAACATACAACAAAAAATATGAAAGCAATAGCGTTACGCGAAATAAAATCCTTCTTTGGTTCCCCAATCGGTTACCTTGTGATTGGATTGTTTCTGTTGCTCAACGGTTTGTTCCTTTGGGTTTTTGATGGTGAATATAACATACTGCAAAGCGGATTTGCCGATCTGAGTCCGTTTTTTACTTTGGCACCATGGATATTTATTTTCCTGATTCCGGCCGTTACTATGCGCAGTTTTTCGGATGAGAAAAAACAAGGCACCATTGAATTGTTACTGACCAAACCATTATCGCTTTGGCAAATTGTAAAAGGGAAATTTCTAGGTTCATTTCTACTAATTGTAATAGCATTAATTCCAACCTTAATATACGTTTATGTGATCAATAGTTTAGGAATGCCCGAGGGTAATATCGATATGGGAAGAACAATGGGTTCTTATTTTGGTTTATTATTCTTAGTTGCAGCGTATACTTCTATCGGAATTTTCACCTCTACGCTTTCTGAAAATCAGATTGTAGCTTTTTTGCTTTCAGTGTTTTTGTGTTTCCTTTTTTACTTTGGTTTTGAAGGCATTTCAACTTATACCAAAGGTTTTGAAGATGCCGTTTTACAAATAGGTATGGATTATCATTTCAAAAGTATGTCACGCGGTGTTTTGGATACAAGAGATATTTTATATTTTGTTAGTGTGGCATTTTTGTTTTTATCGTTTACTGTTTTTAAACTTAAATCTTTGAAATCGTAATGAAAACAGCAAACAATAACATTAAAAAAATAGCGCTCACTATAGGTTTCATAGTGATATTGAATTTGGCCGGTCATTTTGTTTACAAACGTTTCGACCTAACTGCAGACAAACGTTATACGCTTTCGCAGACTTCTTTAAACATTGTCGCTGACGTCAAAGAACCACTATATATAGATGTTTTTCTGGAAGGTGATTTTCCGGGTGAATTCAAAAAATTGCAAACCGAAACCCAACAATTACTGGAAGAGTTTAAGTCTCAAAACTCCAATGTTATCTTCCAATTTGTCAATCCGTTGGAAAAAGAAGAAGAGAGAGACAGCATAATGCAATCTTTCATACAACGCGGTTTGACTCCGGTAAATGTTACCGTAAACGACAAAGGGCAGCAAACTCAGGAAGTCGTTTTTCCATGGGCAATTGCAACCTGCGGCAATCGTTCGGTAAAAGTGCCTTTACTAAAAAACATGATGGGCGCTTCAACAGCCGAAAAAGTGGTGAGTTCGGTTCAGCATTTAGAATATGCTTTTGCTAATGCCATCAACACGGTTTCAAAAGACAAACAAAAAAAAGTGGTGATAATTAATGGAAATGGCGAACTTGAAGACCGATATATTGCCGATTTTATTAAAACAGTTAGAGACAATTATTTTATTGCACCTTTTACTTTAGATTCTGTTTCTAAAACTCCGGTTCAGACTTTAGAACAGTTAAAAAAATATGATTTAGCAATAATTGCCAAACCAACGGAAGCGTTTTCTGACGAAGAAAAACAAGTATTAGATCAATACATAATCAACGGTGGAAAAACGATTTGGCTGGTAGATCAGGTCAACATGGAAATTGACAGTTTGTATAATGAAACCGGATCAAATCTGGCATTCCCAAGAGATTTGAATTTGAATGATATGTTTTTTAAATATGGTATCAGAATTCGACCTGATTTGATAAAAGACTTAGTGGCCACGCCAATTATATTAGAAACTGGCGAACCCGGAAGCGGTACTCAAAAAGTGCAATTGCCTTGGTACCTTTCCCCAATGATTTATCCTTCGCAAGATGCAAATAATCCAATTGTGACTAATTTGGACGGAATCAAGTTTCAATTTAGCAGCCCGATTGAGCCATTGAAAAACGACATCAAAAAAACCATTCTACTACAATCGTCTCAATATTCAAAACTAATTGGCGCTCCGTTTGAAGTAAGTTTGAGAATGGCATCTGAAGAACTGGGACCAAAAGATTTTACTGGTTCAGGGAATTATCCTGTAGCCGTTTTGCTCGAAGGAAAGTTTCATTCGGTATACGAAAACAGGGTCTTACCATTTAAAGATACTAGTTTCAAAAACATTGGAAAAGAAAACAAAATGATTGTAATTTCTGATGGTGATGTGATTAAAAATCAATTAGACAAAGACGGCAGAGAAGTTGAATTAGGTTTGGATCAACGAACCGGAATTCTTTATGCCAACAAAGATTTTATGATGAATTGCGTCAATTATTTACTGGACGATAACGGACTTATTAACATTAGAAGTAAGGAAGTGAATTTGCCTATTCTGTATAAAGAAAAAGTATATGCATCCTACACACAATCGCAAGTCATAACTGTAGCTGTACCAATCATTATTCTCTTATTGTTTGGTGTTGCATTCACCTTTTTGCGCAAGCGAAAATATAGCAAGTAATGTTAATAAAAAACTTTTTGAAATCTATTAGTTTAAGATATATTTGTAAAAATTAAAAAAAAATTCAGATGAAATTTATAGTATCGAGTTCATACTTATTAAAACAACTACAAGTTTTGGGTAGTGTTATCAATAGCAGTAACACCTTGCCTATTTTAGATAATTTTCTTTTTGAATTAGACCATAAAAATCTGAGCGTTTCAGCTTCTGATTTGGAGACAACCATGTCGGCTACTTTAGAAATTGATTCCACAAGCAAAGGAAGCGTTGCTGTTCCGGCGAAATTGTTATTAGATATTCTAAAAACATTTCCGGAGCAACCCTTAACTTTTACTGTAGAAGAAAACAGTACTATAGAAATTAGTTCAAATTCTGGTAAATATGCTATTGCGTATGCACCTGGAGAAGAGTTTCCAAAATCAGTAAGTTTAGATAACCCATCTTCAACTGTTGTTCCATCAGAAGTTTTAGCAACTGCCATAAGCAAAACTATTTTTGCTGCCGGAAACGATGATTTACGTCCGGTAATGAGCGGGGTGTTTTTTCAATTTTCTCCAGAAGGTTTGATTTTTGTAGCTACTGACGCTCATAAATTAGTGAAATATGCTCGTGCCGATGTGAAAGCTTCGCAGGTAGCAGACTTCATTATGCCAAAGAAACCTTTGAATATTTTAAAAAGTATTTTAGGAACTTCCGATGCCGATGTGACTATTGAATACAATGATTCTAATGCGACTTTCTCTTTTGAGAGTTATATTTTGACCTGTCGTTTGATTGATGGAAAATATCCAAACTATGAAGCGGTAATTCCGAAAGAGAATCCAAACAAATTAATGATCAACAGAGTTTTATTATTGAATTCTGTTCGTCGTGTTGCGATTTTTTCTAACAAAACTACTCACCAAATTCGTTTGAAAATTGCGGGTGCCGAATTAAATATTTCTGCCGAAGATATTGACTACTCAAACAAAGCAGAAGAAAGATTGACTTGCGATTATCAAGGTGATGATATGCAAATTGGATTCAATTCTCGTTTCTTATCTGAAATGTTGACTAATTTAACTTCTGACGAAATCATGTTAGAAATGTCAATGCCTAACAGAGCCGGAATTTTAACGCCAATTGATGGCTTAGATGAAGGCGAAACCGTTACCATGCTCGTAATGCCGGTAATGTTAAATAACTAAATATAAACTAAATTTTTATAGTTATAAACCGTAATTTCAAAAGAGATTGCGGTTTTTTTTATTCTCAAACAAAATAATTGAAATTTATCATTTATCTAAATAAAAAAACAGCAAAGCTGTTTTTAATTATAATTTAAAAATTTAACCTCAAACATTTCTAGAATTGCATAATTGTAATAGCTTATCTAAAAAACTAATTACTATTCACTAATTACTACTAACTAAATTTTACCTTTGCTCAAATTTAAAAAATGATTTCAAAAGAAACTATTGTTGCTTTAGCATCGCCTTCGGGCGCTGGTGCCATTGCTGTTATCCGACTTTCGGGTACGGAAGCTTTGACTATTGCTGAGCAAGTATTTCAATCGGTTTCCGAGAAATCATTATCCAAACAAAAAACGCACACTATTCATCTTGGGCATATTGTGGATGAAGGGAAAGTTTTTGACCAAGTATTACTCTCTATATTCAAGAATCCACATTCATACACCGGCGAAGATGTTGTTGAGATTTCCTGTCACGGTTCGACTTACATTCAGCAGCAAATTATTCAATTGCTATTGCGTAAAGGCTGCAGAATGGCCCAAGCAGGAGAATTTACGTTACGTGCTTTTTTAAACGGAAAACTGGATTTGTCTCAAGCGGAAGCGGTTGCCGATTTGATTTCTTCCGATAATGAAGCTAGTCACCAAATTGCAATGCAGCAAATGCGTGGTGGATTCTCAAATGAAATAGCCAAACTAAGAGAAGAACTTTTAAATTTTGCTTCATTAATCGAACTCGAATTAGACTTTGCCGAAGAAGATGTAGAGTTTGCCAACAGAACTCAGTTTAGCGAATTATTAACTCGAATAGAATTTGTTTTAAAGCGATTAATCGATTCATTCGCTGTTGGGAATGTCATTAAAAACGGTATTCCAGTGGCGATTGTTGGCGAGCCTAATGTTGGAAAATCTACCTTATTGAATGCTTTATTAAATGAGGAAAGAGCTATAGTTTCTGAAATTGCCGGCACGACTCGTGACACCATTGAAGACGAATTAGTTATTGGTGGCATCGGATTTCGATTTATTGACACGGCAGGAATCCGGGAAACTAAGGATGTGGTGGAAAGTATTGGAATCAAAAAGACTTTTGAAAAGATAGAGCAAGCGCAGGTTGTTCTTTTTTTAATTGATAGTTTACAATTGATAATTGATAATGAGCAGACTTTAAAAGTTGAAATTGAAAAGATAAAAAATCAATTCCCTCAAAAACCATTAATTGTGGTTACGAATAAAATTGATAAGTTAAATCCAGCACAAAGAATACAATTTGACAACCAATTATCAATTATCAATTATCCATTATTAATTGAGATTTCCGCCAAAAACAATATAGGAATTGACGAACTCAAAAGCCAACTCCTTTCTTTTGTCAACACCGGTGCTTTGCGCAATAACGAAACGATAGTAACCAACACGCGTCATTACGATTCGCTTTTAAAAGCTTTGGAAGAAATTCAAAAAGTAAAATTTGGTTTGCAATCTAATTTGTCTTCTGATTTAATGGCTATCGACATCAAGCAAGCGTTGTATTACTTTGGTGAAATAACCGGAGAAGTTACTAATGATGAACTTTTAGGGAATATTTTCGCGAATTTCTGTATCGGGAAGTAACTATTCAATAATTAACTTCTTAGTCACAACTTTAGAGTCAACTTTTATTTTTGCCAAATAAATACCAGATGTTAAGTCGAAGTGTAAAGTAGTTTCTCCATTAAAATTTTGCTCAAAAACTTTTTTCCCCAATATAGAATAGACTTCTATTTTGGCATCAGAAGAAATACCAAAAATGCTGATATAATTTTTCGCAGGGTTTGGATACAATACTACTTTCGAAGTATCAAAAGTGTTAGTTGATAAAGGTGCAAACCAAGTCTGACCAAAATTCGCTCCAAAAACATAGTCTACTAAAGTTGGATAATCTATAAACGGATTTCTATTCATTTGCCAAGTATAGATATAGTTGTTTCTGTTCATTTCAAAATCATCACTTGGATCGGTTTGATTCCATTGTAATAACAAAGCTAAATCGCCTATCTGACCAACCGTACTATTTGCTGGATTACCATTAACAACGCTTAATGCATTATAACGACAAGCTGAATAAAACAATGCTCTCGCTACGTCACCACGCCAACTTCCTTGAGTTCCAGTTGGCCCAAGGTATTCACCATAATCTCTATTCCCGCGCGAAGTATTTTCCGGACCGTCTTCTGCACGAATATGATGTGCATCAGCATGACCCGCCATAATATCGTCAGCACTTGTTGTCGCCCATACATTTATTCCATCTGGAATGGGAGAAGTACCATCAGAATATGCCGCACGCGATTGTGGATATATGTGTTCTCTGTTCCATTTTCCTGTATTTATTCCTGTTTCTTGCATGTCTAATTTTGAACGTGGTTGCTCAAAATACATGAGCCAAACCTGATTGCTATTCAAAGGATTTTGGTCAGATTTTTTCAAAATAGTTTCAACATCACCATAATTATGAGCGCGAACTACACTCGGATTGGCAATAATGTCTTGAATAGCTTGTTTTAAAACCGCACCTGATTTTCCTTCTAATGAACTATAATAGTCAACTGGTGTTGTTGGTGTTACAATTCCGTAGGTTGGATTTAAAGGAGTTCCCCATGGAGAAACTGTAAAATCATTATCGATAACTCTAATTTCTATAAAGTCATTCAAACGAATATATGCAGAAGGTAATGTTCCAAATTTAATAATGGAAGTTTCATCACCTTCGTCTAAATTATCATCTACAATGTTAATCGTAGTTGAATAACTTGAAGTTCCAATAGCCATTGCAACAGAGACATTTCCTGTATAATCGGCATTACTAATGGAACCTGTATTTATTGAAAAAGTGAAATTTAATGGAGCTGTAATTGGTGTTTGTGTGGTGAAAATTATATTTATAGAACTTCCTTCAGTAACCTGTCCCGCAACAGTTGTAGCCGTTGAAATTGTTATTCCGTTAAAAACAAAACCACTTGCATCATTATTAACATTAGGTGTTGGTTCTTTTACTTCATAACTCCCATCGTTTTTTCTTTGGATGGATTGTGTAGTTTGTGCTCCATTAGCATTTTCATCAACTTGAGAAGTTACGCCAAGGGCTGTCATCAAGGCAGTTGCATCAGCATCACCAGTATCATAAACTAAAGCGTCTATCAAATTGGTTGTTGTCGCTGGTGTATTATTGGGAAAATCAGATAAGTTACCTAAATATAAACCCACTCCATCTGGGCCATTTTGAAAAGTACTATCCGTTAAAAGTTTGGTTGGAACAGGCGAAACTAACTGATTTCCAAGAACAACAATTCCATTGATGTCAGTAGTTAAGCCATCTAAATCTACAACAAAATAACTTTTTGTGGCTAAACTTCCGGTTCCATTAAAAAAAACTAACACATATCCGTTGAGTGAAAAATTTGGTGTTTCCGATTTTAACTCAACAAATTGTTTATCGTTTGTACTTGGTGAATCCGTATCGAGTTCGTTAATTACAATTTGAGCATTACTTGCCGAAAAAGCAAGCAATACAAATAGTGTCATTATTTTTTTAAACATCATTCTTAAATTGTGGTAAACAAATATATTTATAAGAAAAAGCAAAACATAATTACTCCGATGAATTAACTATAAAAATGCCCTAAAAAGAATTAAAGAAGGAAAAACCTTAAAAAAATATTTAGAAACTAATTCCAAAAAACTAATCCGTTCATTTTTGATACAATTACACTATTTTTACATTTCTAATTATAAAAGTTTGGAAGTTTTAGGATATTTTGGTGCATTGCTTATCGGAATAATACTCGGAATTACTGGAGGTGGCGGTTCTATATTAACGGTTCCAACTTTGGTTTATATTCTAAATTATAATCCAATAATTGCTACTGCATATTCATTATTTATTGTCGGCACAACGTCTGGTATTGGTACGATTCAAAACTTCAAAAAAGGTATTGTTGTTCCAAAAAAGGCATTCCAATTTGCCGTTCCTTCGCTTATTGGTGTCTACCTGACTAGAAAATTTATTGTTCCTAACATTCCCGATGTAGTGTTTTATTTTGGCTCTCTAAAATTGTCAAAAGATACTTTTCTAATGATTCTTTTTGCCGTTGTAATGTTTATTGCAGCTTATTCTATGTTAAAAAATAACAAGAAAAATGAGCTAATTGAAATAACTACCAAATCTATAACAGTAGTCATTATCCAATTGTTCTTTGTAGGTGTTTTGACAGGATTGATTGGTGCAGGAGGTGGCTTCTTAATTATTCCTGCTTTATTGAATTTTGCTAAATTACCAATGAAAAAAGCCATTGGTACTTCATTACTAATTATTGCGATTAATTCGCTGATAGGTTTTATTGGAGATGTTCAAAACACGATTATTGACTGGACATTCCTATTGATTTTCACCACTATTTCTGTTGCCGGAATTTTTATTGGGCTTTATATTCAAAAGTTTATTAATGAAAAAATGTTAAAGAAACTATTTGGTGTTTTTGTATTGATTATGGCAATTTTTATACTTTACAAAGAACTATTATCATAATCTATTCTAAATTCACTAGCTATTTTTGTAGCTATAGATTAATTTTGCCTAAAACTTTTTTTTATGAAAATCGAACAAATATATACCGGATGCATTGCCCAAGCTGCTTATTATCTTGAGAGCAATGGTGAAGCAGCAATTTTCGATCCTTTGCGTGAAGTTCAGCCTTATCTGGACAGAGCCAAAAAAGATAACGCCAAGATTAAATATATTTTCGAAACACATTTCCATGCAGATTTTGTATCGGGGCATTTGGACTTGGCTCAAAAAAGTGGTGGGGAAATTGTGTTTGGTCCAACTGCAAATCCTGAATTTAAAGCTATAATCGCTACCGATAACCAAGAGTTTAAAGTTGGTGATTATAAGGTAAAAGCCATTCATACTCCTGGACATACTTTGGAAAGCACTTGCTATTTGCTTGTAGATGAAAATGGTAAAGATTACGGAATTATTACCGGCGATACTTTATTCATCGGTGATGTTGGTCGCCCTGACTTAGCACAAGCTTTGGTAGAAGATTTGACCCAGGAAAAATTGGCAGCTTATCTTTTTGATTCGTTGCGAAATAAAATTATGCCGTTAGCTGACGATTTAATTGTATTCCCAAGTCATGGTGCAGGAAGTGCTTGTGGCAAAAATATGAGTAAAGAAACAACAGACACTTTAGGCAATCAAAAGAGAACCAATTATGCCCTAAGAGCTGATATGACTAAAGATGAGTTTACCAAAGAATTGTTAGATGGATTAGGACTCCCACCTGCTTATTTTCCTCAAAACGTAATGCTGAATATAAAAGGATATGACAGTTTGGATAGCATTATTAAAAAGAGTAATATCGGACTAACACCAAAAGAATTTGAAGCCGCTGCCAATCAAGGCGATGTTGTAGTTTTAGATGTCAGACATGAAAATGATTTTGTAAAAGCACATATTCCGAATTCAATATTTATTGGTATTCAAGGTAATTTTGCTCCGTGGGTTGGTTCAATGCTGCGAGATGTTAATCAAAAATTACTGCTTGTCATTCCCGAAGGAAAAGAAGAAGAAACTATAATGAGATTATCTCGTGTTGGTTTTGATCATGTTTTGGGATATCTGAAAGATGGAATTGAAACATGGAAAGAAGCAGGTTTTGAAACGGATAGCATACACACTATTTCACCTTCAGCCTTTGCCAACAAATTAAGTGCAAAAAGCATCGTAGTTGATGCAAGAAAACCGAGCGAATATGAAGCTGAGCATGTTGAGAATGCAACAAATATTCCTTTAGACACCATAAATGAAAACTTTCAAAGCATTCCGAAAGGTGACGATTTTTTCTTGCATTGTGCTGGTGGTTATCGCTCTGTTATTATGGCTTCGATTTTAAAATCGAGAGGTATTCATAATCTCATCAATGTTGAAAAAGGAATGAGCGGTATAAAACAAACGAGTGTGAGTTGTACAAAATTCGTATGTCCATCAACAAAAAAATAAACCAAAAAAAAGTTAAATAACTAATTATTGAATAGGCAAATTAAATACATTTGCATTCGTTAAAAATTTAAAACAAAAAAAAATGAAAAAAATACTTCTTTTAGTAGCTGTTGCTGTAGTTCTATTTTCATGTAAGAACTTAGCTGAAGGTGAATATGAAATTACAGGAACTGTCAAAGGAATGAAAACCGGTTTAGTTTTCCTTGAAAAACAAAGTCCAATGGGCATGGGGCCACAAGCTATTGATACTGTAAAAATTGTTGATGGAAAATTTGAAATCAAAGGAAAAACTACAGAACCGGAAATTAGTTTCATTCAAATTGATAAAGTAAACGGTAAAGTTCCTTTTATCCTTGAAGGTGGTGAAATTGAAATTACAGTTGATAAAGACAGTGTATTTAAATCAAAATTAGCTGGTACTTACAGTAATGAAGAATTTTCCAAATTCAATGATGAATCTAATAAAATTCAAAAGAAACTGCAAAAAACCGTTATGGATTTTCAAATGAAAAACATGGCAGTAATGAATGAAGCTCAAAAAAATAATGATACGGTTATAATGAACCGTTTAAGAAAAGAATATGAAATAATTCAAAAGCCAATAACTGACTATACTTTTGGTTACCCAAAAACGCACCCAAAATCATTTATTAGCGTTTTAATTATTCAAATGATGGCAAACAATCCTAAATATGCTAAAGATATCGACGGACTATACAAATCTTTGGATCCATCATTACAAAAAACAAAACCAGGAAAATCTATTAAAGAAAATATAGCCGCTTCAAAAAAAAAACCAGCAGCTCCAATAGCTCCGACGGTAAACAAGTAGTTGTTGGCCAATTAGCACCTAATTTTAAAGCACCAACTCCTGAAGGAAAGTTGGTTTCATTAAAAGAAAGTTTAGGGAAAGCCACTTTAATCGATTTTTGGGCGTCATGGTGTCAGCCTTGTAGACAAGAAAATCCAAATGTTGTTGCACTTTACAATACATTTCACAGTAAAGGACTTAATATTATTAGCGTCTCACTTGATGAAGATGCTGTAAATTGGAAAGAAGCGATTGTAAAGGACAAATTAACTTGGACTCAGGTTTCAAACCTAAAAGAAATGAAAGACCCAATTGCATTACAATATGGAGTTACTCAAATTCCAACGACTTTTTTGTTGGATGCAAAAGGAAAAATTGTTGCAATTGATTTGAGAGGTGTTGATTTAAACAAAAAGATCAAAGAACTTTTAGGCATAAAATAACACTAATTTAGTATTCTATAGAAAAAAATCTCCTACGGGAGATTTTTTCTATATTACTTATAACCAAAACCTTGAGAAAAGGATAGCGAATTAGTTATTTTTTTTATTTGTCAAGATGGAAAGTGTTTTTATATTTGCAACCGCAACAAGCAAATGGGGAGATACTCAAGCGGCCAACGAGGGCAGACTGTAAATCTGCTGTGAGAACTTCGCAGGTTCGAATCCTGCTCTCCCCACAATATTTTATATAAGAAAAAAACACAAGCTCGCTTGATGGTTTTTTTGTTTTAAAATATTGAGCAAGGGCACCTTGCTCAGGATCATGAAGTAATCCTGCTCTCCCACAATTTTTAAAAAACAAAAAACTCTTCAGTATGTTGAAGAGTTTTTTTATTAATTCTATTCGGTTTTTATTCCAATGCAAAAGTTACACTTACATTGGTGTTTATTTCTAATTCTCCAACCGCTAATGTTTCTCTTTGGGCACCTCCATCAGAAGCCATTGCCATCATATTTCCTTTATACATTGGTTGGGGAAAATAACTTTGAGAATTATCAGTAATCAACAATGCTTTCCCCACTTTTTGACCTAGCACTGAAACATAATCTTGAGCTTTTTGTTTGGCATTTACCATCGCTTTTTTTCTGGAATCTCTTTCGTAATCTTCCATTTTAGATGATTTGAATTCTACTCCTTGTATACTATTTACACCTGCATCATTCAATCCCATCATAATTTCATCATACTTTGTCAAATCTTTTAAGGTAATGCTCAACGTCTGATTGGCCTGAAAATTATATTTCTTTTTTTCGTAATCGTAGCTTTTGTATAAACTTACATTATTTGTTTTATAATCGGTTGCAGGTACGCCGCTCTTCTTTAAAAACTTAATCACTTTGTCTACCACTTCGTCATTAAGTGTTTTTACTTCTTTGGCATCTTTCCCCGAGTTCTGAAAACCAACCGTAACCACCGCTTGGTCTGGAACTATTTTTATTTTACCCTCACCTGTAACCGAAATTTGCGGCACAGGATTCTTTTGCTCTTGTGCTTGTAATGTTAAAACCCAAAATGCTGCTAGAATTAAAAATGTCTTCTTCATATTATTATTTTTATTGATTGTTGTTGTCAGTTTTTCAAAAGTTGTGCCAATTAAAGTTTTCCCATTTTTGCCATTATAAAAAGAATGATAATAGGAATAGCCAATAATACGACTTCAAAAGTATTTTCCTGAAATAATATCGGGTTATTTATTAAAGTAATCGCATAACCACCAATAGCGCCACCAAAGTGAGCCGTATGGCCTATATTGTCCCGTTTTGCCTTCATTCCGTAGATAGAATATAGCAAATAAGCAATCCCAAAAAGATAGCCTGGTATAAATCCGTAAATCAAAATTCTTGGTTCTAATAATATAGCCGAATACACAATTCCAGTAACAGCTCCAGAAGCACCAACAGCTCTATAACTGTATTCATTCCCATGAAAAACCATTGTTAGTAAGCTACCAAAAATCAAACTCCCAAAATATACTAATAGAAACGAAAAATCACCTATATATTCATAAACATAGGGTGCAAAGAAATATAACGTCAGCATATTGAAAGCGAGATGCATTTCATCTGCATGAAGAAAGCCTGAACTAATCATTCTTATTTGTTCTCCTGAACGAATACTGCCAACATGAAATTGGTATTTCCTGTAAAATAATTGATCTTTAAATCCTTTAAGACTTATTATAACATTGGCGATAATGATACCTATCAGATATATGTTGAGCATAATTAAAATATTTCAGTAAAAATAATAATACTTCTTCAGCAATTGTAAAATAGAACGCGTTAAAATAACTTTAAACTTTATATTTGCATAAAATTACAACGAATGCAATTCATTATTTATATTTTGGTATATCCGTTCATTTGGGTTATTTCCAAACTTCCTTTTCCATTGCTTTATCTGTTTTCTGATTTTGTATGCTTTTTTGTATATACTATTTTTGGCTATCGCAAAAAAGTAGTTCGAGAAAATATTGCCTTGACATTACCGCATTTATCAGAAAAAGAACAATTGAACATTGAGAAAAAGTTCTTTCATTATATGTGTGATATGTTTCTGGAAATGGTGAAAACAATGTCGATTTCTCAAAAAGAAATGGAAGAACGATTTGTGTTTACTAACTTAGATTTGTATTTGGATTTAGAAAAAAAAGGGAAAAGCATTGCTTTACTTTGTGCTCATTATGCTTCTTACGAATGGGCCGTTTCCATGAATTATCATATCACGTTTAAAGGTTATGGCATTTATAAAAAATTAAATAATAAATATTTTGACAAATTAGTAAAGGATATTCGTTCTAAGTTCAAGGCAACTTTACTCAACACAAGAGAAACTATTCCTACCATTGAAAAAAATGCAAAAATTAATTATTTAGGCGTTTATGGTTTTGCCAGTGATCAATCGCCGCAAGCAAGTAAAGCAAATCATTGGTCTGAATTTATGGGAATAGAAGTTCCAGTTCATACAGGGGCCGAAATGCTTGCCAAGCGTTTTAATATGAATGTGATTTTTTTGAAAAACAAAAGGGTAAAACGAGGATATTATGAAGCTACGTTTGAACTAATGGCTGAAAAACCAAAAGAAGTTCCTAACTATGACATCTCAGATGACTTTTTAAGAAGAGTTGAAAAGCAAATACTAGAAGCTCCTGAATTTTATTTGTGGACACACAAACGGTGGAAACACAGGAAAAAGTAATTAGTGATTACTCTAACTTCTATAACTCAAACCAGCCTTTTACCATTTCATTTTCCTGAAACTTAGCATTTTTATGTACAAATTCATTTGTTTTGAAATTGTATTCATAATCATTGGCCCATTCTTTATGGTTTTTAGCTAATAACTTAATACTATCACAAACCATTTTAATTTCTTCTGAAGTGGTTGTTGGATGAATTGACATTCTAATCCACCCCGGTTTTTTAAATAAATCTCCTGAAGTAATTTGGCAAACCAAATCATGTGACGTCTCCTGGTCAACATGAAGAAGATAATGACCATAAGTTCCTGCGCAACTGCAACCTCCACGCGTTTGAATTCCGAATTTATCATTCAATAATTTAACTCCTAGATTAAAATGCAAATCATCTATATAAAAAGAAATTACTCCTAACCTATCTTGATGCTGGTTAGCCAAAATATGAATATTTTCAATACCCTCTAATTCAGAAAAAACATACTCAACGAGTTCATGTTCTCTATCCAAAATATTTTTAACCCCCATCTGCTCTTTTAACTGAATGGCTAAAGCCGTTTTGATTACTTGCAAAAAGCCAGGAGTACCTCCATCTTCCCTATCTTCAATATTGTCAATGTATTTATGTTCACCCCAAGGATTTGTCCACGACACCGTACCACCGCCCGGACAATCAGGCACGTTATTATTGTATAAATTCTTATTGAAAATCAAAACACCCGAAGTTCCGGGTCCGCCTAAAAACTTATGAGGTGAAAAGAAAATAGCATCTAAATAACTTTCTTCATCGGGATGCATATCAATCTTAACATAAGGTCCAGAGCAGGCAAAATCTACAAAACAAACTCCGTTATTTTGATGCATTAGTTTTGCTACTTCATGATAGGGAGTTCGAATTCCGGTCACATTAGAGCATGAGGTTATGGATGCAATTTTAAAACTTCGGTCTTTATATTTATTTAGTAATTTTTTTAATTCTTCCAAACAAAATAATCCTTCTTCATTAGCAGTTAAAACAACAACATCAGCAATAGTTTCTAGCCATGAAGTTTGATTAGAATGATGCTCCATATGAGAAATAAAAACTATTGGTTTCAACTCTTTTGGAATCGCAATGAATTCTTTAAGATTCTCCGGAATTTTTAAACCCAGAATACGCTGAAACTTATTGACAACACCTGTCATTCCTGTTCCTGTGTTGATTAATACATCATTCTCATTTGCATTTACATGACGCTTTATAATCTGCTTTGCCTCATGATATGCCATTGTCATAGCCGTCCCAGAAACTGTTGTTTCAGTATGTGTATTGGCCACAAAAGGTCCAAAATCATTCATGAGTTTTTCTTCAATTGGTCGATATAATCTTCCACTGGCTGTCCAATCAGTATACACTATTTTCTTTTTTCCAAAAGGAGTTTCGAACTCTTGGTCAATTCCAATAATGTTTTGGCGAAATTGCTGAAAATAATATTCTAATTTTGTTTTGCTATCTGTGATAATCATCATTTAAGAATTTGTATCGCTTCGCCTAATCCGCAAAAGCTTCGAGTCAAAGATACATTTTTTTTAAATTTTTAACTGATAAAAGAATAATTTGCAACTCGACCAATTACATTTATATTTGCTAAAATTATAATCAAATGCAACATATTATTGACCGTTTTATAAGCTATGTAACTATTGATACCGAGTCAGATCCAAATTCTGAAACAACTCCAAGTACCAAAAAACAATTTGACCTAGCCAACAAACTGGTAGAAGAATTAAAAACCATAGGTCTCAAAGAAGTCACGATAGACAAACATGGATATATCATGGCAACTTTGCCATCAAATGTTGACCATGAAGTGCCGACAATTGGGTTCATTTCCCACTTTGATACCACTCCGGATTTTACAGGTAAAGATGTAAAACCACAAATAATTCCTAATTATGATGGCGGCGATATTGTTTTAAACAAGGAACAGAACATCATTTTATCCCCTAATTATTTTAAAGATTTATTGCTATACAAAGGGCAAACGTTAATTACAACCAATGGCTTAACGCTCCTTGGCGCCGATGACAAAGCAGGAATTACCGAGATAGTTACTGCCATGGAATATCTAATCAACAATCCGCATATCAAACACGGAAAAATTCGTGTAGGTTTCACGCCCGATGAGGAAATTGGTCGTGGTGCCGATTTATTTGATGTAGAGAAATTTGGCGCCGATTGGGCTTACACTATGGATGGTAGCCAGATTGGCGAATTAGAATATGAGAACTTTAATGCGGCTGGTGTCAAAATTACCTTCAAAGGAAAAAGTGTTCACCCTGGGTATGCAAAAGGAAAAATGATAAACTCCATGCTTATAGCGAATGATTTTATCAATGAATTACCAAAAGGCGAAACACCACAAGAGACTAAAGGTTATGAAGGCTTTTTCCACGTAACAGGATTATCAGGAAGCATTGAAGAAACCAAATTGGATTTAATCATTCGAGACCACGACATGAAAAAATTCAAAAAACGTAAAGAGTTAGTTCATGATATTACGAAGAAATTCAACAAAAAATTCGCAAAACAATTTGGCGAAGAGATTGTAATAACTTCCATCAAAGACCAGTATTACAACATGAAAGAGAAGGTTGAGCCAGTAATGTTTATTGTTGATTTGGCAGAAAAAGCAATGAAATCGTTAGACATCAAACCACTAATAAAACCTATTCGTGGTGGAACTGATGGTTGCCGATTATCGTATATGGGTTTGCCGTGTCCGAATATCTTTGCTGGAGGACATAACTTCCATGGAAAATATGAATATGTTCCGGTAGAAAGCATGCAAAAAGCAATTGATGTTATCATCAAAATAGCTGAACTCACTGCTACAACTGATTTTTCAATAAAGACAGAAAAGAGGAAAAAGAAAAAATAATTAAAAAGTAAATAATCCCAAACTCCATTAATTGGAATTTGGGATTTACTTTTTTGAATTTATAAATAAAAAAGCTTATGCTTTTTTATTTAGCGCTGCGGTCAATTCTAAAGAAATTGCAGAACGCTCAATTTTAAGCTTTCCTGACATAGTTTCGATAACTGCTGAAGAATCTGTCAACTCCGCAATTTTTCCGTGGAAACCACTTTTGGTGATGATTTTATCACCTACTTTTAAACCTGATTCAAATTCTTTTTCTTGTTTAATTTTCTTTTGCTGTGGTCTAATCATAAAGAAATAGATAACCACAAACATTAGTATAAACGGTAAAAACTGTTGTATTTGTTCCATAATAATTGATTGTTTAGCCCTTTTTAGGCACTTCGATGTTAGCTTTAATTGTTAATATTTTGTTTCCTTCTTTTGTGTTGCACAATAACGTTACTGTTTTTGATGTTTCACCTTGCTTTCCTGTTGAATCAAAAGACACTTTTATGTTTCCTGTTTTGCCAACTTTGATTGGTGTTTTAGGATATTCTGGTACGGTACAACCACAAGAACCTCTGGCAGAAGTAATCGTCAAATCGGCTTCTCCTGTATTTTTAAATTTGAAGTCATAAACTACTTTGTCACCTTGCTGAATGGTTCCGAAATCATGCTCTTCATGTTCAAAAGTGATTGTTGGATATTTTCCGTCAACTGGTGCTGCATTTACTGTTGGCGCGTTAGAATCATTAACTGTAGCCGAGGGTTGACTAACTGAAATAGTATCAGTAGCAGAATTATTCTCGGAATCATTTGCTTTTTTACAGCCGTTTGTCATAACCGATAAACAAACTGCAACTAATAAACTGAATTTCTTAATCATGATTTTAAGCATTACATTAAACCTCTTCCTGTTTTTTGAATTTTATTTTCGTTTTGAAATTCTTTGACCAAATTGTCTAAAATTCCATTGATAAAAATACTACTTTTTGGCGTTGAATATTCTTTGGCTAATTCCAAATATTCGTTGATAGTTACTTTGACCGGGATTGACGGAAATTTCAAAAACTCGCAGATAGCCATTTTCAAAATGATGGTATCAATTTCTGCAATTCTATCCGCATCCCAGTTTGGTGTTTTGTCTATGTATTCTTTGGCTAGTTCTACTTCGTTAAGAACCGTTTTTCTGAATAGTAAACTCACAAATTCCTGATCTTCTTGGTCTTTGTATAATTTGGTTACTCTAAATTCAGATGCTTCTGAAATTTGCTTCAATTGTTTTTGAATTTGTGTATTCACTAACGGAATATCATCAACCCAAGTTAATTTATTATCTTCTAGGTATTCGTATAACTTTTCATTTGGAGCAATTAGTTCAGTAAACATCGCCAATACAAATTCTTTATCTTCTTCAAAAGAACTTTTCTTGATGCTCATGTAATTTCCGTACAACGAACTTTGCTTGATTTCGTTTAGTAAAATCAAAATATAATCATCATTCATCGACCAATTGTTGATTTTTCTTTTTTCTAAAGCAATACTCAACGAACTATTTTCTTCCAATAATTGAAGAACCGGATTGTTGACAAATTTTCTATTGGGATTTTTTTCTTCCGGTGTTGCTAAATGTTTTTTACTTGAAGCTTCAAGAAAGATAATTTCTTTTTTTCTGATTTCAATCAGTGAAGACAACATGATTAGATACAAATCCTGAATACTATCAATACTGTGAAGCAAAAACTTTTCTTCTTTTTCAATATCATCAGAACTTTTTTGATGCAATGCATAAATAGATTGCATTACTTTAACTCGGATATGTCTTCTGTTTAACAACTATAAGAACTTTTAAAAATTAACAAAGCGAAAAAAACTCTTTCGCTTTGCAAAAATATGAAATATTTTGACACGAGCGCAGCGAAATTTCGAAGTAATAGGCTTTATTTAGAAGCGTTCTCTTTTTTTCTTTGATCAATTATGTTTTGGGCAATTTGCATTGCAGCTTGTTGTGTAGTCAAATTATTTATATCAGCAAAACTGAAAATCTCAAGCGTTGTATTATAAATATTCTCTGTTTTTCTCATAGCTTCACCTTCAGCATACTTAACCAATTCGCCATAAACATTTATGATTCCACCAGCATTTATCAAGAAATCAGGCGCATAAGCAATACCCCTTTCTCTTAATATTGGTCCGTGAATGTCTTCTACTGCTAATTGATTATTCGCTGCTCCTGCAATTACTTTGGCTTTAATTTTATAAACTGTATCATCGTTAATAGTTGCTCCTAAAGCACAAGGCGAATAAATGTCAACATCAGCGCTATACAAATCAGGTCCTGTGAAAATATGAGCTCCATATTTAGCAACCATATTTTCCATTTTGTGCTGGTGGATATCCGATACAAAAACAATAGCACCATCTTTTGTCAAATAACTTATTAACGTTTCACCAACATGACCGGTTCCTTGCACTAAAACTTTTTTTCCAGCTAAATTGTCTGACCCAAACTTATATTTTGCAGCCGCTTTCATTCCCATATAAACGCCATAAGCGGTTACCGGTGAAGGATTCCCGGAACCTCCATTTTCTTTAGAAATTCCTGTAACAAAGTTAGTCACTTCGTGAATTCTATCCATATCTTCAGTTGTAGTTCCAACATCTTCTGCAGTGATGTATTTTCCGCTTAGCGAATTTACAAACTGACCAAAACGAGTTATCATTTCGGGTGTTTTATCTATTTTAGTATCGCCAATGATAACGGCTTTTCCGCCACCCAGATTTAGACCTGTTATGGCAGACTTATAAGTCATCCCGCGTGATAGACGTAAAACATCGTTCAGAGCTTCCCATTCGTTCGCATAATTCCACATTCTAGTTCCGCCAAGAGCTGGTCCCATTACCGTATTATGGATTCCAATAATTGCTTTTAATCCTGTATCTTTGTCGTTACAAAAAACAATTTGTTCGTGATTATCAAATGATAACTGTCCAAAAACAGGGTCCATTTTTTTTAGCTCTGAGGGTGAAGTGATTTCTGAAGTCATTTTGTAAATTTATAAATCAAGACTTTTTTTAAAAAGCCCAGGCAAAATTAAGACTTTATTCAATAAAATTCAATTTAATCCGTAATAGTTGTCAATTTGTTAATAAAATCGATTTAAATCAAGAATTTAATAATTTAATTATTTTAAAAAATTTAACAATAATCTATATATAAAATCTAATTTTGTCGATTTTCAATGAAAGAACTTCAGCATTTAAATAAATATTTTGTCAAATATAAATTCCATTTTTTATTCGGAATTATCATAACAATTGCCTCTCAAATTTTTTCTTTATATACTCCGAAACTGATTAGTAAATCGTTTATGGTTATTGAAGATTTTCACAAAAATGGTCTAAGCAGTCAGGCAGTTAAAGCTGAATTAATTCATAATATTGTATGGATATTAGTTACTACATTGATTGCCGGTGTCTTGCGATTCCTGATGCGCCAAACATTAATTGTAATGTCACGTCATGTAGAGTTTGATTTAAAAAACGAGGTCTTCAAACACTATGAAGTTTTAGACCAAAATTTTTACAAACGCAACCGAACTGGTGATTTAATGAATCGAATTAGCGAAGACGTTGCTAAAGTCAGACAATATGTTGGACCAGCTTTAATGTACTCTATAAATACCTTTATCAGTTTTACGGTTGTTATCATATATATGTATAATGTATCGCCAAGGCTGACATTCTATACCATATTACCGCTGCCAATTCTTGCTTTTATCATTTTTAAATTGAGTCAAGAAATAAATAAGCGCAGCACTATTTTTCAACAATATTTATCAACGGTTTTCAGTTTTACTCAAGAAATATTTTCCGGAATTCGTGTAGTAAAAGCCTATGCTTTGGAAAAACAATATAAAAACAATTTGGACGATATAGCCAATGAAAGTAAAACCAAAAGCTTGAGTTTGGCAGGAGTGCAATCGCTATTTGGTCCGTTAATGATTGCTTTGATTGGTATAAGCAACTTATTAGTAATTTACTTTGGTGGAATGATGTACATTAACGGAACCATAAAAAGCATTGGAACCATAGCCGAATTTATTCTATATGTTAATATGTTAACATGGCCTGTCACCTCAATTGGCTGGGTTTCTTCATTGGTTCAGGAAGCAGAAGCTTCGCAAAAAAGAATTAATGAATTCCTTAAAATTGAACCCAATATCAAAAACAAAACAACTGACTCGAGCCTACGGAGAGAAAATGATAAGCAAATAACAACTATCCATGGTAATATCGAATTCCGAAATGTCTATTTTACTTATGAAGACACTGAAATTACAGCATTAAAAGGCATTTCATTCACGGTAAAAAAAGGTGAAACCTTAGCAATTTTAGGCAAAACAGGTTCAGGAAAATCGAGCATTTTATCTTTAATTACCCGAATGTATGATATCAAAGAGGGAACAATTACTATAGATGGTAAACAGATTGACGAAGTGAATTTATACGAATTGAGAAAAAGTATTGGCATAGTTCCACAAGATGCTTTTCTTTTCTCAGATACTATAAAAAACAACATCAAATTTGGAAAAGAAAATGCTACTGATGAAGAGGTTATTGATGCTGCCAAAAAAGCCGTAGTTCACAATAATATTATTCATTTCAAAAAGCAATATGAAACAATTTTAGGAGAAAGAGGCATCACACTTTCAGGTGGTCAAAAGCAACGGGTTTCTATAGCTCGTGCCATTATAAAAAAACCTGAAATAGTATTATTTGATGATTGTCTTTCGGCTGTTGATACAGAAACTGAAGAGAAAATATTAAATAATCTTCTTGAAATCACTAAAGATAAAACCACTATTATCGTGAGTCATAGAGTTTCTTCAGCAAAAAATGCAGATAAAATCATAATTATAGACGAAGGTAAAATTATTCAAGAAGGCACTCATAATCAATTAGTAAACCAAACAGGATATTATGCCAAATTATATTTGAAACAACTTTCGGAAAAAGAATTAAATTAAATGTTGTTTAGTAACAAAAATTTTACCATTTTTGAACTGTATAGAAACACTATTAATTGATTGAAAGAATATGAGAGAAAATGATATGTTAGAAAAAGATGAGATTTTTTCTAAAGTTTTAAGAGCCGGAAGAAGAACTTATTTCTTCGATGTGAGAGCTACAAAAGCAGATGATTACTACATTACCATTACCGAAAGCAAAAAGTTCACCGAAGAAGATGGTTCTTTTCACTTCAAAAAACACAAAATTTATTTATACAAAGAAGACTTCGCTGCTTTCTCTGAAATTTTAGAAGAAATGACCGCTTATGTTTTAAACCATAAAGGCGAAGAAGTAATCTCTGAAAGACATCAAAAAGATTTCAAAAGAGAATATAACCAAGAAACTGAAACTTCAGAGCAAAAACCAACTTCGGAAAAAAGTTTCACTGATATTGATTTTGACGATATTTAATGAATAAGTCGAAAGTAAAAAGGCCAAAACTCTACAATAGTTTTGGCCTTTTTTTATGCGATTATCAAAGTGTTTTTTTTATTATTTCATAGTAAGGTAATTATAAATTTTTTGCCCATCTAAATCTGTTAATTGCGCTTCCTTTTGCATTCTTGCTACTATTGGCTTCCATTCTTCTGCATTAAAATCTTTTGGAGAATAAAGATTATGACATTTGGCACAATTATATTCATAAAGTGACATTCCTTCAGCTAGTTCAGCGGTCATCACAGTTTTTTCAACTGTAGCTAATGGAATTGAAACTGTTGCTTTGAGTTCTTCTTTTTTTACTTCGGTAGTTGGAATACTTGATTTAGAGGCGCAAGAATTGATAATTACGACTAATCCAATAAGAGTTATTATTTTATATTTCATGAATTTTGCTTTTTGATTCAAGTAAAAATAAATAAAATTCCCAACCTTAACCGATTGGGAATTTAAGATTAATCAAATATTAATCGGTTTTAGATTCTGAAACAAGTTCAGAATAAGTGATTCACACAATTTTGATTCTCAAAATTGGTTCTCTACTTATTTCACGTCCATCAACTCAACATCAAAAATTAAAGTAGCATCCGGTGGAATTACACCGCCTGCTCCGCTTGAACCATATCCTAGATAAGATGGAATAACAAAACGTGCTTTGTCACCAACTTTCAATAATGCAATACCTTCGTCCCAGCCTTCTATCACATGTCCTTTTCCTAAAGGAAACTCGATTGGTTTTTTTCTTGGATAAGAAGAATCAAAAGTTTTTCCATTTTCTAATTGACCAGTATAATGAACAGAAACAGTTTTACCAGATTCCGCTTGCTTTCCGTTTCCTTTTTGAATGAATTTATAACGTAAACCACTTTCTGTTTTTTCAAAACCAGCAGCTAGTTTTTCCATAGCCTCTTCAGCTTGTTTTTTAGCTTCTTCAATTCTTTTAGCTCTTGAACCTTCAAATGTTCTGAAAGCTTCAATAGCATTCCATTTTTTAGCATCATCACCTGCTCTGACAATTTCTATACTGTCAATTAAATCACCCTGAGCAATTGCATCAACAACATCTTGCCCTTCTATAACGTTTCCAAAAACGGTGTGCTTATCATCTAACCATGGAGTAGCTACATGCGTAATAAAAAATTGTGAACCATTGCTTCCAGGACCTGAATTAGCCATTGATAATACACCTGGTGTATCGTGACGTAAATCTTGATGAAACTCATCATCAAAGTTATACCCAGGACCACCAGTACCAATGCCTTGTGGACAACCACCTTGAATCATAAAATCAGGAATTACTCGGTGGAATTTTAATCCATCATAATAAGGTTTTCCCATAGGTTTTGATGAATTTTCTAAATGTCCTTCTGCCAATCCGACAAAATTGCCGACTGTTCCTGGTGTTAAATCGTGTGTTAGTTTTACTAAAATTGAACCTTTGTTCGTATTGAACTTTGCAAATATTCCGTTTTCCATCTTTTGTTTTTTTGTGGCGCAAATTTACAAATAAAATCTATTACAAACTACTTACAAAATAGTACATTTGAGAACTACATTAATTTTTGTAAATGGAAAATTTGCCAGATTATATCAAAATAAACAAACAAACTTGGAACAATAAAACTGACATTCACATTGATTCAGATTTTTATGATATGAAATCATTTTTGGCAGGTAAATCGACTTTGAACCAAATTGAGTTAGCCCTTTTAGCCAATCTATCTAATAAAAAAATACTGCATTTGCAATGTCATTTTGGTCAAGACTCGCTTTCGCTGTCGAGAATGGGTGCAAAAGTGGTAGGTGTTGATTTTTCGGATAAAGCAATAGAAAAAGCCAAAGCGTTTAATACAAAATTAGGTTTGGATGCTGTATTTATTTGTTGTGATGTATATGATACTCCAACGCATTTAGACGAACAGTTTGATATAGTGTTTACCAGTTATGGAACCATTGGTTGGTTACCCGATTTAGATAAATGGGCCCAGGTTATCACCCATTTTTTAAAGCCTAACGGCACTTTCATCATTGCGGATTTTCATCCTGTAGTTTGGATGTATGACAACGATTTTAAAGAGGTTTTTTATAGCTACTTTAATATTGAGCCAATTATCGAAGAAGAATTGGGAACCTATGCCAATAAAGAAGCTTGCATAAGTAATCAAACTATCGGTTGGAATCATCCAATATCAGAAATAGTAAATGCTTTGATTGGTAACGGGTTGCAGATAAACTGTTTTAATGAATATGATTATTCTCCTTATAATTGTTTAAATGAAATGGAAGAATTTGAACCGAATAAGTTTAGGATTAAAACATTTGGAAATAAAATACCTTTAGTGTATTCGATAAAGGCAACCAAGAAATAAGTTCTAATTGTAACGGTCGCTTAGCCCCGATAGAAGTGGAAATCCTTTTTATACCTGACAGGTTTAAAACCTGTCAGGTATAAAAAGATTGAAGCGGATAGCGGGAAAAGCTCCTCACATCGATACTTCCTTCGTCAGTACAGACGTAGCTCAGTGTGACATACTATTTTATATATTTGCACCATGCGAATAGATATCATCACCATTTTACCTGAATTAATGAAAAGCCCTTTTGAAGCATCGATAATGAAACGTGCTATCGAAAAAGGTTTAGTGGAAGTGCATTTTCATAATTTAAGAGATTATACAACCAACAAACAAAAGTCTGTTGATGATTACCCCTTTGGTGGTGGCGCTGGAATGGTAATGATGGTGCAGCCTATTGATGATTGTATTACCCATTTAAAAAGTCAACGACACTACGACGATATCATTTATATGTCACCCGATGGAGAAACATTGAATCAAAAAATGGCCAACACTGCATCAATGTATGAGAACATAATCATTCTTTGCGGTCATTATAAAGGAGTAGACCAACGCGTTCGTGATCATTTTATTACCAAAGAAATTTCAATTGGAGATTATGTGCTTTCGGGAGGTGAAATCGGTGCTATTGTATTTTGCGATGCTATTATCCGTTTAATTCCAGGTGTTTTATCCGATGAAACTTCGGCATTGACAGATAGTTTTCAGGATAATTTATTATCGGGACCAATATATACTCGCCCTGCAGATTACAAAGGCTGGAAAGTTCCCGAAGTCTTGACTAGCGGACATTTTGCTAAAATTGACAAATGGAGGGAAGACATGGCGTTTGAACATACTAAGAATAGGCGGCCGGATTTACTAGAAGATTAGTCACAGTTTACAGTCGCAGTCACAGTAAAATTGACTGCAAACTGAGACTGAAACTGAGAACTAAAAAAATTTTAATTATCCATTGTCAATTATCAATTCTTTTCTATATTTGCCCCCACATTTGACCAACCTCTGGCGAAAACCGTGAATGTTGCTCCGATTTAAAACCATAATAATTAAAAAAAAATGGCAAATTTAGTAGATTTCGTTAACAACGAATTATCAACAAAAAAAGATTTCCCTGCGTTTGGTGCTGGTGATACTATCACAGTTTACTACGAAATTAAAGAGGGTGAAAAAACAAGAACACAGTTTTTCAAAGGAGTAGTAATCCAAAGAAAAGGTGCTGGAATGACTGAAACTTTTACAATCCGTAAAATGTCTGGTTCAGTTGGTGTAGAGCGTATCTTCCCGGTTAATATGCCAGCTTTACAAAAAGTAGAAGTGAACCAAAGAGGTAAAGTTAGAAGAGCTCGTATCTACTACTTTAGAGAACTTACTGGTAAAAAAGCAAAAATCAAAGAAAGAAGAAGATAATTCTAAACTTTCATTTCATAAAAAAAGTCTCGTCTCTATTCGCAAAAAGACGAGGCTTTTTTTATTTTGTTAATAGTAAACAATATATTTTATCAAATTATCACTTTTTTAATGTTTAAATAACAATATGATAATTCAATCGATTTAGACTTGGTTATCAATAAACTTCGTCTCATATTAATTATATTTGTCACCGCAAAAAATTAAAAATCAACCAAAAGAATATGGAAAAAATTAAAGTGACCAATCCGGTAGTAGAATTGGATGGTGATGAGATGACTCGAATTATTTGGAGTTTTATTAAAGAACAACTCATACTTCCTTATCTCGATTTAGATATCAAATACTTTGATTTGGGCATTGAACATAGAGATGCCACTAAAGATCAAGTTACTATTGATTCTGCTGAAGCTATCAAAAAATATAATGTAGGTATTAAATGTGCCACTATTACTCCGGATGAAGAAAGAGTAAAGGAATTTAATCTTTCTGAAATGTGGAAATCTCCAAACGGAACGATTCGTAATATCGTTGGCGGAACCGTTTTCCGTGAACCAATAATTATGAGAAACGTTCCTCGCTATGTTCAAGGCTGGACAAAACCAATTGTTATTGGTCGTCATGCTTTTGGAGATCAATATAAAGCTACTGATAAAGTAATTAAAGGAAAAGGAACGTTGACTATGTCGTTCACTAACGAAGCAGGTGAAACTACAACTTGGAATGTATACGATTTCAAAGGAGATGGTGTTGCAATGTCTATGTATAATACTGACGAAAGTATCTATGGATTTGCCCATTCTTCTTTCCAAATGGCTTTGACAAAAAAATGGCCTTTATACCTTTCAACAAAAAATACAATCTTAAAAGCTTACGACGGTCGATTTAAAGATATTTTTGAAGAAGTATTCCAACAATATTACAAAACTGATTTTGAAGCTAACGGAATGACTTATGAACACCGTCTTATTGATGACATGGTCGCTTCTTGCATGAAATGGAATGGTGGATTTGTATGGGCATGTAAAAACTATGATGGCGATGTTCAATCGGATACTGTGGCACAAGGATTTGGTTCGTTAGGATTAATGACTTCTGTTTTGGTAACTCCAGATGGAAAAACGGTTGAAGCGGAAGCAGCTCATGGAACAGTAACCCGTCATTACAGAGAACATCAAAAAGGAAAAGCTACATCTACCAATCCAATTGCGTCAATATTTGCATGGACACGTGGATTAGAGCACAGAGGAAAATTAGATAACAATCAGGCATTAATAGATTTCTGTATAAAATTGGAACAAGTTTGTGTGGAAACGGTTGAAAGCGGAAAAATGACTAAAGATTTAGCCATGTTAGTAAAGCCAGAAGGTTTAACCGCTGATGATTATTTTACAACTGAAGGTTTCTTGGCTGTAATTAAAGAAAACTTAGATGTAAAATTGGGATAGAAATTTTAATCTGAAAATAGCAAAAAGCGGTTTAGTTTCCAAAACAAAATCGCTTTTTTTATTGCCCTAAAATGTCAACTTTATTAATGATAATGGTAGCTTTAACATTGGTCAACAGTCCTGAAAGGTTATTTCCTATAATTTCTCCTTTATCATTAAAAATACTAAACTGTGCTGTATTTGGTGAAACTATGCCTTCATTTAATGCCTCAATAACTAATAAGTTCTGACCATTTCTAAGATTTAATTGAATTTCTCTGTAACCATTTTCTAAAGTAATGGCATTAATTACAATTTCATCATTCAGCCAAATTCGAACAACATCACCATCGGGTTCACCAAAATCCTTAAGCGCAAATTTTGCTATGGTTGTAGAACATTTATAAGTTGCTAACAGGTAATCTTTTTTGTAATAATCATATATCTTTCCATCGGTAACTTGCTTGTTCATTTTATCGGTGTACTCTTTAGCCGGACTAGCAAATTGTTCTTTTTCAAAGATGCTTTTCTCTTCCTCCGGTTTTTTCTTTAATAATGAAACACTTTCGCCTAATTTGTCTTTTTTGTCAAAAATGCTAGGATAGGATATGGATTTTGAACTTGTTTGAGAATCAGCGCCCTTAGGATTAGAAACCGGAGCAATAGTAATTGTCTTCTTTGGCAACTCAAATTGAGAGAAACCTTTGAAGGAAAATAAGATAAAAAATAAAAAAGCATAAGCTACTTTCATGTTCCATTCATTTAATTTGTAAAAGTATTCAAATTTTACTCAAAATTTAACCCAAATTAACCATTGATTAACAATTTAGGAAGTTACATTTGCTATCTTTAAGCATCAAAATGGCATTCTAAATATAACTATTAAATTCATGATCAAAAAAATTATACTTCTCATAGTATTATTAACTTCAATCTTCTCATTTTCACAAGAAAAATTCACCTTAAGTGGAACAATTGCAGATCTCAAAACAAAAGAAACACTAATTGGTGTAAACGTTTTTATACTTGAAACCAAGACAGGAATCACTACTAATGAATATGGCTTTTATTCAATTACCCTTCCCAAAGGAGAATACACAATTTCTATCAGTTATGTTGGCTATCAAGTTATTGAAGAAAAAGTTAGTCTAAATTCCAACATCAAAAAAAACATTTTAATATCTGAATCAAGTCAGTTGCTTAAAGAAGTAGTTATAGTTGATAATAAGAAAAGAGTTGACATTAGAAAACCAGAAATGAGTGTTAATAAACTCACCATTCAAGAAATTAAAGAAATGCCAGTAATATTTGGTGAAGTTGATATTATTAAATCTATTTTAACCTTACCCGGAGTTACCAATGCCGGTGAAGGACAATCAGGTTTTAATGTTCGTGGTGGTAGTGCCGATCAAAATTTAGTTTTATTAGATGAGGCAACAATTTATAATTCTTCTCATCTTTTTGGATTATTTTCAGTTTTCAATCCAGATGCCATAAAAGATTTAAAACTTTACAAAGGTGGAATTCCGGCTCGATACGGAGGAAGATTATCCTCTGTATTAGATATATATCAAAAAGAAGGCAACAAAAATGATTTCCATATGAATGGAGGAATCGGATTAATCTCAAGTAGAATTTTAGCCGAAGGTCCAATTGTAAAAGGAAAAGGTTCCTTTGTAGTTGCAGGCAGAGCATCCTATGCGCACCTTTTTTTAAAACTAGTTGACAATCCTAACTTGGCTTACTTTTATGATTTGAACACGAAATTGAGTTACTCTTTAAATGAAAAAAACAACATCTATCTTTCGGGTTATTTTGGACGAGATGTTTTCCAACTGAATGATAGCTTTGTAAATACTTATGGAAATACCGTGATAAACTTCAGATGGAACCATTTGTTTTCTGAAAAATTATTTTCGAATTTGTCGATGATATATTCCGATTATTATTATGGCCTAAATTTAGATATAATTGGTTTCAATTGGGATAGTGGTATCAAAAACTATAACATTAAATACGACTTTAAACATTATCTGAGTGATAAACTAAAATTAACGTATGGTATCAATTCAAATTACTATGATTTTAATCCGGGCAAAATAGAACCTACTCGACCTGATTCTGGCATAAATGAAGATCAATTAGATAAAAAATATGCCCTTGAAAATGCTATTTATATTGATGCTGAACATCAAATTTCTAATAAAATTGCAGTCTCATACGGAGTAAGAGTGAGTTCATTTCTTAGATTAGGAAACCAAACGCTAAATACTTATGCTAACAATCAGCCTGTGATTTTTAACCCTAATTTTCAAATATATGAAAGTGCTGAACCTATTGGAACTGTAAATTATGGAAAAAATGAAACCATAGCTAAGTTTGAAAATTTAGAACCACGACTCGCCATTTCATATACTTTTAATGAAAATCAATCTATCAAAGCGAGTTACAACCGAATGTCGCAATATTTGCATCTAATTTCTAATACACAATCACCAACGCCTCTAGATGTATGGGCTCCAAGCGACAACTTTTTAAAACCACAATTATTAGATCAAGTCGCATTGGGCTATTTTCAAAATATAAATGATGATGAATATTCATTAGAATTAGAGACCTTTTTTAAGAAAATAAAAAACCGTGTTGATTATATTGATGGTGCCAATTTAATAGCAAATGAAGCTATTGAGCGAGTCGTTCTTAATGGTCAAGCAAGAGCTTATGGACTGGAAGTTTTGTTCCGAAAAAATACGGGACGTTTTAAAGGCTGGTTATCCTATACACTTTCGAGAACAGAACAAAAAGTTGAAGGCAGAACAGCTATTGAAACCGGAATCAACAATGGCGATTGGTACAAAACTGGTTTTGACAAATTACATAATCTAGCGGTTGTTGCCAATTATAAGTGGACAGAAAAATGGCGATTTAGCGCTAATCTAATCTTTCAAACTGGACAACCGGTAACTTTTCCTGACGGACAATATGAATATGAAGGAATTACCGTTCCTAATTTTAGTGCAAGGAATGAAAACAATTTACCAAGTTATCATCGTATAGATGTTTCTGCCACACTTACACCTAATAAAAACAAAAAAAGAAAGTGGCAAGCCGAATGGGTTTTCGGAATTTATAATTTATACAATAGAATGAATGCTGCCTCTATAACTTTCCGACAAAACGACGAAACTGCTTCAAATGAAGCGATTAGATTATCCATTTTTGGAATAGTTCCAAGTGCAACGTATAACATCAAATTTTAAATTATGAAAACATCCAATATTATAATAGTCCTATTATTTTTTTCATTTATTTCTTGTGAAAAAGTTATCGATGTAGATTTACCCACAGGCAAACCCCGATTGGTAGTTGAAGCCTCAATCAATTGGTATGCAAACACCAGTGGCAATGAACAAAAAATAAAATTATCAACTACAACAGGTTATTTTTCTAATACCATTCCTACCGTTTCTGGAGCTACTGTTTTTATTACTAATAGCAACAGTCAAGTATTTACATTTACCGAAGATGGAACAGCAGGAACCTATAAATGCTATAATTTTATTCCTGTAGTTGGAGAAAATTATACTTTGACAGTTATCTATCTGGGCGAAACCTATACTTCTAGCGAAAAACTTTTAAATACGCCAGCCGTTACTCGAATTGAGCAAGTAAATGATGGCGGTATTCTTGGAAATGAAAAAGAAGTTAAATTCTTTTTTAATGATTTGCAAAACGAAACCAATCAATATTTCTTGAGAATTGATGACCCATATAAAGTTATACCGGAGTATGCTGTTTTAGAAGACCGTTTTTTTCAAAATAATGAAATGTTTGGTTTGTATTTTAGTGAAGATTTAAAAACAGGTGATACATTAAAATTTACATTAAACGGTGTCTCTCGAAATTATTACAACTACATGAACATCCTTTTGGCACAAACGGGAACAACAAGTGCTGGTCCATTTTCAACTCCAACAGCAACTATTAGAGGAAATGTAGTAAATCAAACCAATTTTGATAATTTTGCTCTTGGTTATTTTCGCCTCAGTAAAACCGAGGTTAAAGAATATATTCTTGTAGAATAATTCGAAAAAAGTAGTTATAGAAAAGTAGTTGTATTTACTTTTACAATCAAACCTTTTAGTAAAAAATGTCATCACACCATATTGTTCGCGACGACCAAGAACCAGCATTGATTATTGCTAATGGTGAAGTATGTAGTTCTGAGTTGTTAGGGCAATTATTAGAATGGTCACCCATTGTTATTGTTCTAGACTCTGCAATTGAACGTGTTTTAGAGTTAGGAATAAAAGTAGATGTCTTATTAGGTGATTTTGACAGAGGTTTAGATGTCAATTATTATAAAGAAAAACAATATCCTTTAGAAATTGTATACGCACCCAATCAGGATAAAACCGATTTAGAAAAAGCATTCGATTATCTTATAGAAAAAGGTCATAAGGCAGTAAATGTTATTTGGGCAACCGGAAAACGTGCTGATCACACCATCACCAACTTAACGAATATTGTGGCCTATAGAAATCTTTTAAAAATAGTTATTCTAGATGATCATTCAAAAGTGTATTTATTACCAGAAACTTTTGAAAAATGGTATACTGCCAATACAATTCTTTCTTTAATTCCGATTGGAAAAGTAACTGGAATTACGACTCAAAACCTTTTCTATTCATTAAAAAATGAAGATTTAACAATTGGTTATCGAACCGGAAGTAGTAACCACGTTATTGAAGATGGCATTGTTTCTATTTCACATTCCAATGGCGATTTATTATTAATGGAATGTTGGGATTAAGTTTGTAAATTAGCATTCCTTAAATTCTTTTTCTAATAATGAAATTCCAAGTCGTATCCGATTATAAACCTACTGGTGATCAACCGCAAGCTATTGAGAAACTTTCCAATGGCATTCTAAATGGTGATAAATTCCAAACTTTATTGGGAGTAACCGGTTCGGGAAAAACGTTTACCGTTGCTAATGTCATACAAAACGTTGAAAAACCAACTTTGGTATTGGCACATAACAAAACATTGGCTGCTCAGTTATATTCAGAATTCAAGCAGTTTTTTCCCAATAATTCGGTACAGTATTTTGTTTCGTATTACGACTATTACCAACCTGAAGCCTTTATTCCGGTAACGGGAACGTATATCGAAAAAGATTTATCCATCAATGAAGAATTAGAAAAGCTACGATTGAGTACCACTTCTGCCCTACTTTCGGGGCGTCGTGATATTATTGTGGTTTCTTCGGTATCGTGTTTATACGGAATTGGAAATCCGGTTGAGTTTCAAAAGAATGTAGTTTCGATAGCCAAAGGCGAAATCATCTCTCGTACCAAATTATTACACCGTTTAGTGCAAAGTTTATATTCGAGAACCGAAGCCGAGTTTTTACCTGGAACTTTCCGTATTAAAGGAGATACAGTAGATATTTTTCCGAGTTATGCCGATGAACCGTATCGAGTACATTTTTTTGGCGATGAAATTGAAGAAATTGAAGCTTTTGATGCCAAAAGCACTAAGGTTTTGGAACGATATGAAAAACTTAATATTTATCCGGCAAATATGTTTGTGACATCCCCTGATGTATTAAAAGCAGCGATTTGGGATAT
>CANKLK010000002.1 GCA_947482805.1 Flavobacteriaceae bacterium | reverse complement strand
TTTGATAATCCGCTTGCAGAAGCACCAGAAGAGTAAAAGTTTATGTTTGCTCCCAGAAAGTCGATTTCTTCATTGAAAGGATCTTTGGCGGTTTTGGTTGAGCCATTTCCAATTAAACTACTTGTCAAATCATCAACACCTTTTTTGTTACCTTCAGCATAAGGAGTGTTGTCAATAGTTAAGCTATAAGAAACTCTTGGAAGCTTGTGATTTTCAACTACCAATACTTTTAATCCGTTTGGCAACGAAAAAGTTTCAGGTTTTTTAATGTTGATTTTTGGCGCTGGTCCAGGTATCGGTTGTGTTCTGTCTTGTGCTTGCATAATTAAAGTTAAAAACAAGCTTGATAATACGATTATTTTTTTCATTTTGTGTAAGTTTATTTATTGTCAGCTTTGTCTTTCGCAGGTACATAATCCAAAATCAAACGTTGATTTGGATTTAGATATTTTTTAGCTGCAGCTCTCATTTCTTCACGAGTTACAGAACGTAATATATCTATTTCGGTGTTTATTAAGTTAACATCACCATATAATAAGTAGTAAGTTGCTAAATTTTCAGCTACACCTTCAATACTTGAATTAGCATCTACATAATTACTTTCATTGATGTTTTGTAATTTTTGAAAATCATTTTCAGAAATTAAATCCGTTTGCAATTTCACAATTTCTTCATCAACTTCTTTGATTAAGTCAGCTGAGGTAAAATCTCCTTGTGGCATTCCGTAAAGAATATATTGTCCGTAATCTTCTTGTGCATAATTGAATGCTCCGATTTGCAAAGCCATTTTCTTATCGTCAACAATTTTTTTGTAGAGTTTAGAACTCTTTCCGTTACTTAAATAAGTCGATATCATATCCAATACTCTGGCATCACGTGTTTTCATAGATGGAATTCTATAGGCAGCAACAACCATTGGTTTTTGGATGTTTGGGTCTTCGTATGTAGCATTAATCGTTTCAGTTATTGGCGCTTCTACAAATGTTTCTTTTTTCAATTCTATACCTCTTGGTATTGGCCCAAAGTAATCTTGAATCCATTTTTTAGTTTGTTCAACATCAATTTGACCTGCCACTACTAGTACAGCATTATTTGGAGTATAAAACTTTTTGTTAAACGCTTGAAATTCTTCTAGTTTTGAAGCATCTAAATGCTCCATAGAACCAATAGTTGCCCAACGGTAAGGATGCACTTTAAACATGTTCTTTTTTACTTCAGCAATCAATTGCCCATATGGTTGATTATCTACACGAAGTCTTTTTTCTTCTTTTACCACTTCATTTTGAGTATCAACTCCAATTTGGTTGATAACCGGATGCATCAATCTTTCTGATTCCATCCACAAACCTAATTGCGCATTATTAGAAGGGAAAACTTCAAAATAATAGGTTCGGTCTTCTGTAGTGTTGGCATTGTTAGTTCCTCCGTTAGAAGTTACTATTTTAAACCACTCACCACGTTTGATGTTTTCGGTTCCTTCAAACAATAAATGTTCGAAAAAGTGTGCAAATCCAGTTCTTTCCGGATTTTCATCTTTTGCACCTACATGATACATAACAGAGGTAATTACAACTGGAGCCGATTGGTCATTGTGTAAAATCACATGTAAACCATTTGGCAAATCGTATTCCTCAAAAGCGACCTTTTGGGCCAAAGCTGTTCCTCCAAGCATAAGCATAGAACTTAAAGCGATTAATGAATTTTTCATAAAAAATTTTAATTTTTTTGTTGATTTTTTTGTTAGTAAACTAACCTTAAAATTTGTTACACCAAAAGTAATTTATTTTATCTAGATTAAAAAAAATAATCTGTTTTATAATATTTCGTATAACACTTTGATTAACAACTTTAAACTTTTTTTTGGTTAGAGTTGTGTGTAAAAGAAATAGTATTATATTTGCAACCCGAAAAGTCGGGAATATTAAATTAACTAAACATCATTGTTATGTACGCAATCGTAGAGATAGCAGGGCAACAATTCAAAGTAAGCAAAGACTTAAAGGTTTATGTTCACCGTTTGGCTAATGAAGAAGGATCAAAAGTTTCTTTTGATAAAGTTCTTTTATTAGACGATAATGGTAACATTACTTTAGGCGCCCCAGCTATAGAAGGTGCTTCAGTAGAAGCCAAAGTGTTATCACACTTAAAAGGAGATAAAGTAATCGTTTTCAAAAAGAAAAGAAGAAAAGGATTCAAAAAGAGAAACGGTCACAGACAATACCTAACACAAATTGTGATTGAAGGTATTTCTGCAACAGGTGGAAAAAAATCTGCAAAAGCAGAAGCAGCACCAAAAGTAATAGCAGCAACTGAAGAAGTAGAAGCTCCAAAAAAAGCAAAAGCTCCTAAAGCTGAAAAGGCTGAGGAAGCGGCTCCAAAAAAAGCAGCTCCAAAAGCTAAAAAAGAAGATACTCAAGAATAATAACAATATAAACTAATACGTCATGGCTCACAAGAAAGGTGTCGGTAGTTCTAAGAATGGTAGAGAATCAGAATCGAAACGTTTAGGCGTTAAGATTTATGGTGGTCAGGCTGCAATTGCAGGTAACATCATTGTTAGACAAAGAGGTTCTAAACACAATCCAGGAGAAAACGTTTACATGGGTAAAGATCATACTTTACATGCAAAAGTTGCTGGTGTAGTGAAATTCCAGAAAAAAGGTGATAACAAATCATTTGTATCTGTAGTTCCATTCGAAGCATAAGAACAAACTCTTATCCTAATACAAAACCCGATTCAGTAATGAGTCGGGTTTTTTGTTGAAATTAATTAAAATGGTGGTTGAATGTCAATTTGTGAGTTATCATCGAAAGGAATGTCAAATGGAAGTCCAATTTCCTTTTCTGAATCATAATTATTATTTACGGCATATTTCTCCTTCCACTCATTTAACCGTTCCTCACTCCAAAACTCATCTGGCAAAACCTCTGATTTATATTTTTCTAATGAACCAGAAGCCTTAAAATAATAAGTGATATTGGTCTCCAGTGAATCAATAGCAACTGGGTCATAACCAACTGAATTAATAAGGTGATTTATTAAAGTGTTTCTCTCTTCTAATGAATTAGTATATATAGTAAAATAAATATGGGCTTGCTCTTTAATTTTCCAGCCATTAGTAAATGCTATTTCATAAAGAAAAATTCTTTTTGTAGGCCTATAACTAGAGCTTAAATAGTCTAAAAATTCAGCTGTATTGGCAAATTTTTTTATTAACCGCCTAATAGGATACTTGGTTTTTGTTGTTCTAAACTCATTATATTGTTGGCGATAAATTACTGTACTAAGAATTTCCAATTTTTTAAAGTGCATTAAAAACCATAAATTTTCGGCCGTATTACTTATCCCCAAACTAAAACTTTTTTGGTCTGACAATAATTCAATATCTTTAATAAGTCGGTTCATATTATGAATTTAGATCAAAAGCTACTTCAACTTAATCCATTTAATGCTCTTTCCAAATGAAATAGTATCCTTTGTTTCATCATTTTCAACAAGGGTAACAATAGAATCCATTTCAAAAACTATAGTGCTTTTATCTAGCTTTAGATTGCCTTTTCTTCTAATCCAATTATATGTTTTATCCTTTATTTTAATTTCTTTATTGATATTTAATTCATTAAAGTAAATGGTGTCTAAAAAAGTAGTATCCTCTAATGACCATAAAACAAAAGTTTGATAATTATCTCCTCCATTATTCATTTCACAACTAGTAAATAAATATTCTTTGTCTAAATGCTTTAATAATTTATATTCCGGAGTTAGCCCAAAATGACAATCATAAATAGTATCTACCAAATCCCCTTTCTTTACAACTAATTTACCAGGAGTGCCTCTCCAACTTGGAGATACTTCAATAGGTGTGATTGAAACTCCTTTGTTGCAGGAAAGTATAGCAATTAGAAAGAAAGTGTAAATGGTATTTTTCATTAAATAACAAATGATTTTTTTGTTTATAATATAATTTTTAAAAATTTATAATTATTTATTTTGAACTATATATAAAATAATATGAAATATACTATTTGTAAATTGGCTATCATCATTTTGCTCTTTACATCAACAGGGTGAGCAAAATGAAAACCCCCACATCACTGCAAGGGTTTCTCAAATATAAACTTCGTAATTCGTAATTACTAATTCGTAATTTATTAGTATCTGTAATACTCAGGTTTAAAAGGCCCTTGAACTTCAACCCCAATATATTCCGCTTGGTCAGTTCTTAAAGTTTCCAATTCAACTCCTAATTTCGCAAGGTGCAACATAGCTACTTTTTCATCTAAATGTTTTGGTAACATATAAACTTCATTGTTATAAGCAGCACTATTTTTCCACAATTCAATTTGAGCTAAAGTTTGGTTTGTGAATGAATTACTCATTACAAAACTTGGGTGCCCTGTAGCACAACCTAAATTTACCAAACGGCCCTCAGCCAAAATGATGATATCTTTTCCTGAGATTGTATATTTATCAACTTGTGGTTTGATTTCTACTTTAGATGCACCGTGGTTTTTGTTTAACCAAGCCATATCAATTTCGTTATCAAAGTGACCAATGTTACAAACGATAGTTTTGTCTTTCATTTTTTCGAAATGAGAACCCAAAACGATATCTTTATTTCCGGTTGTTGTGATGATGATATCAGCATTATCAACAACTGTATTTAATTTTTTAACTTCAAAACCATCCATGGCAGCTTGTAATGCACAAATCGGATCGATTTCAGTAACTGTTACGATAGAACCAGCACCACGGAAAGAAGCTGCAGTTCCTTTTCCAACATCTCCATATCCACAAACAACAACTCTTTTTCCGGCTAACATAATATCAGTAGCTCTACGAACAGCATCAACTGCTGATTCTTTACAACCGTATTTGTTATCAAATTTTGATTTAGTAACCGAGTCATTTACGTTGATAGCCGGCATGAATAAAGTTCCGTTTTTCATTCTTTCATATAATCTGTGAACTCCCGTTGTAGTTTCTTCAGATAATCCTTTGATACCTGGGATCAATTCTGGATAACGGTCAAATACCATGTTGGTCAAATCGCCTCCGTCATCCAAAATCATGTTCAATGGTTTTCTATCTTCACCAAAGAATAAAGTTTGCTCAATACACCAGTCGAAAGATTCTTCATCAAGCCCTTTCCAAGCATATACTTGAATTCCGGCAGCAGCAATTGCAGCAGCAGCTTGATCTTGCGTAGAGAAAATGTTACAAGATGACCAAGTAACTTCAGCACCAAGAGCAATTAATGTTTCAATAAGAACAGCTGTTTGAATTGTCATGTGAAGACAACCAGCAATGCGAGCACCTTTTAAAGGTTGTTCGTTTTTGTATTCTGCTCTAAGCGCCATCAATCCTGGCATTTCAGCTTCTGCCAATTCAATTTCTTTTCTTCCCCAAGCTGCAAGCGAAATATCTTTCACTTTAAAAGCTACATAAGGTAATGTTTGTGTACTCATCTATTATGTATATTTGTTTTTTAAATTCTGGCGCAAAATTACAACATAGGTTTTGATTTTAATAATTTATTTTTTAAAATTATGAATTGTTTAGCCATATAATCTTTTGAAAAACAGTAAAATACTAAATGCCTTTACTAAAAACCATAGCGTTAAATGATTACACGCAACTGTTTGTTTGGAAAATAACCGAAACTTTTGACGAACTCTTTCAGAGTGTTGCGTTGAAAGATGTTTCACTGGCAAGAGTAGAAAGTATGAAATCCGAAAGCCACCAAAGAGGGTTTTTAGCGGTCAGAAGATTATTGATGGAAGCAGGTTATTCAGACTTTGATTTGTATTACGATGAATTTGGCAAACCACATCTAGGAAATGGTAAACACATTTCCATTTCTCATTCACATGATTTTTCGGTTATTGTTCTAAGCGATGTAAATGTTGGCGCCGATTTGGAAATACTGAAAGAGAAAACCCTGAAACTTGCACCGCGTTATATGGATGTTTCTCATTTGGAAAATCTTTCTAAGTCGGACGAATTGATAAAAGCAACAGTGGTATGGGGAATAAAGGAATCTGTTTTTAAAATTAAAAATGAAATAGGTATTAGTTTTAAAGAGAACATCTTTGAGGATGATTTTAACCTGGAAGATAAAAAATGTGGTGTTTCACTACAATTCAATGATAAAACCGAACGCTTCGATATAGTTTTTGAATTTATTGAAAACTATGTTTTTGTGTGCGCGTTTAGTTCCATTTCGATTTAACTCGATTCGGTTAGATTATTTAAATAACAAACACATTCATTGCAATAGCCAGTATGCTAATCACTACGCTGAAAATGGTCATATTGAAAACCGTTTTTGAGGTTAACTGTGCTAAAATTCCAACATTTACAATTGCGCAGGTAACAACTATGAATCCTAACTGGAGCATTTGTGAAAATGAGTTTCCGTTTGCTAAGATATACATTGCAGCGATTCCGCCTAAACAGCTTTGCCCAATAATGACTAAGGCTGCAAACCCAATATAACTTTGTTGAAAATCTCCTAGTGTTTTTTGGTATAGTGTCATGATATTATGATTTTTATGAATTAATAGATTAAAGTTAACATGTTGTGCATCCATAAAAAATGATATAAATCATGTTTTGTAAAATTTTATGTATTTTAAAAAAGGGTTACATTTACAATCCTTAAACGAAAAACATAGCACATGTTATATGAGCAAATTTTATCGGCCAAAAAAGAGAGCAAAAAACTTCTTGCTATTTTAATCGACCCAGACAAAGTGGTGATGAATGGCATTTCGTTTTTGACAAAAAAAATAGAGTTATCGCCTGCAACACATATTTTTGTGGGCGGAAGTTCGTTTAACGGCAATCATTTGGATGAAATTATTATAAAATTAAAATCAGAAATTAGTTTACCCATTCTACTTTTTCCTGGAAATCCTTCTCAAATTTCAGCAGAAGCGGATGGCATTTTATTCTTAATGCTGCTTTCGGGAAGAAATCCCGATTATTTGGTAGAGCATCAAATTAATGCAGTTCCTATTTTGGAAAAAACAAATTTAGAAATCATTTCTACGGGCTATATTTTAATAGAAAGCGGCAGCGAAACTGCTGTTGAACGTGTAAGCAAAACGAAACCGTTACCAAAAACAAATGCAGAATATGTTGCACAAACCGCAAAAGCCGGCGAATTAATAGGAAACAAAATACTCTATCTCGAAGCCGGAAGCGGGGCCTTAAATGCTGTCCCAGAGGAAATTATAAAAGAAGTCTCGTATAGAATTTCAGTTCCGTTGATTGTTGGTGGAGGGATTCGGTCCAAAAATCAAATTGATGCTGCTTATTCAGCCGGTGCTGATTTAGTTGTTATTGGAACTGCTTTTGAAAATGACATTAACTTTTTTGACTAATGTTCGAACTTCTATTTGACCAATATAAAAATGCTTCAACAACTCAAATTGTTTTGGAGTTTTTGGCTTTTGTATTTGGAATAGCAAGCGTTTTTTATGCCAAAAAAGAAAACATACTGGTTTATCCTACGGGACTTGTCACTACCGTTATAACAGTTTATTTGTTGTATCAGGCCAAATATTTTGCTGATATGACCATGAATATTTATTACTCAGTAATGAGTGTTTACGGTTGGTATAAATGGGCTTCTAAATCAAATGGACCTGATTTGCAAATAACGAGAACCACTCACAGAGAGAAAGTAATTGGAGTTTTATTGTTTATTGCAACTGCAATTATCACTTATTTGGTTTATAAGTTTTTCGATTACAAACTTGAAATTCCTAATTATATTGATATTTTTACATCCGGTCTTTTTTTTATAGCAATGTGGTATATGGCTTTAAAAAAAATTGAAAATTGGACCTTGTGGATTATTGGAGATTGCATAGTTGTTCCGCTATTTGCCTACAGAGGGTTGTGGATGCTTTCATTGCAATATTTTATCTTCACAATTTTAGCAATTATGGCTTATTTAGAATGGAAGAGAACTTTACAACAAAAGATAATTTAATAAAACACTACGGTTTTACCGAAGCAGATTTTGAACAAATAAATGCTTTGGATATTTCTTTGGATAAAATCGAAGGTGAACTTTTGTTGTTCCAATCAGGAATCCCAAAAATTACACTCGAAAGACCGGCTACTATAAATGATGGTATCGTAAAATTATCAAATGAAGAGTTTCAAAATTTTGCTGACTTTTTTGATGTTAGAAAAGAGAAATTAAAACTCAAAAAATTTGTTCCTGCTTCTGGAGCCGCAACAAGGATGTTTAAATTTTTAAGTGAGTTTCTTTTGGATTTTGACCATGAGAATGAATCTATAAATGCTTACATCAACAGAAAAAAAGATAAAAACCTACCAATTTTTCTTGCTGGAATAGAAAAGTTTCCATTCTATGATGAAATAAAGGCTAAAGTGAAAGAACTTCATGAGGATTATTATTCTCTAGAAAGTCATGAGAAAAGTTACCGGTTTATCAAAACCATGTTGTCTCCCGAACATTTTGATTTTGCCAACAAACCAAAAGGGGTTTTAGATTTTCATAAATATGAATCAGAAATCACAACACCGGTTGAAGAGCATCTTAATGAATGTTCATTTTATACTTGCTCAAATTCAGTTTCGCATTTGCATTTCACAGTTTCTGATCATCATGAAGATTTGTTTAAAACTATAATTGCACGTGTAAAACAAAAAGTTGAAGAGAAGTCTAAAATCACACTTAATGTAAGTTACTCACATCAAGATAAAAGCACAGACACGATTGCAGTTACTCCCGGAAATGAACCATTTCGTAATGAAAACGGGCGACTTATTTTTCGCCCGGGTGGACACGGCTCCCTCATTAATAATTTAAATAATCTTGATGCTGACGTGATTTTTATCAAAAATATAGACAATGTAATTCAGAATCACATTCAAGAAATTACCTTATATAAAAAAGGATTAGCAGGGGTTTTGATTGATTTGCAAGAACAAATTTTCAAAATTTTGGAATCAGTTGAAAATAATGCAATTACCGAGAGTAATATCCCAGTAATAATTGATTTCATGGAGCAAAAATTGAATATTGATGTTTTGGATGATTTTTATAAATATACAATCGAGAACAAATTAGAGTTTATAAAAACCAAATTAAACCGTCCTATTAGAGTTTGCGGAATGGTGAAAAATGAAGGCGAACCTGGTGGCGGGCCATTTTGGGTTAGAAGTTATAAAGGCAATGTGACATTACAAATTGTTGAAAGTTCACAGGTAGACGCTCAGAATCGTGGACAGGCAGAAATTTTGGCAAAAGCCACTCATTTTAATCCGGTGGATTTAGTTTGTGCTACCAAAAACTATCGTGGCGAAAAATTTGATTTAACCCAATTTATTGACCCCAGTAAAGGTTTTATTGTTCATAAAAACAATAAAGGAAAAGACTTAAAAGGCTACGAATTGCCTGGTCTTTGGAATGGAGCCATGGCAAAGTGGATTACCGTTTTCGTCGAGGTTCCTTTGGTTACTTTTAATCCGGTGAAAACAGTAAACGATTTGCTAAAACCTGCACATCAACCCCAAAATGGAAACTGAAAAAATCATAACGGAACTAAATTTTAAAGCCGTTAGAAGTTCTGGTGCCGGAGGGCAAAATGTAAATAAAGTTTCATCCAAAGTAGTTTTGACTTTTGATTTGAATGCTTCTGAAGCACTTAATGAACAAGAAAAAGCATTGTTGGCAATCAAATTAGCAACCAAATTAACTTCAGAAAATCTGTTAATTTTAAACTGTGATGAAGACAGGAGTCAACTTAAAAATAAGGCAATAGTCACTAAGCGATTCCTAGATTTTATTAAAAAAGCATTGATTGTTCCCAAAAAAAGAAAAGCAACCAAAGTCCCAAAAGCAGTTGTTGAAAAACGATTAAAAGACAAATCGACTATTTCTGAAATAAAACAGAACAGGAAAAAACCTGAACTATGAAAAAAAACAAAGCATCCGAAAAACCAAGTTATTTTTGGGAAATTCTAGGCTTATTGGTTGGAATTTCAATGTTTATTATAGCTATCAGTTTTGATGAAAAGCAACATGCGACTGGAAAGATTACTTATAATGATGAAGGATTGGTAAGTTTTCAAAGCTATCGAATGGAAGCTTTTTATGGACTATTACTTGCAGCTGGTTGCGTAGCCTGCATAATATATAAAAAGAAGAATAATTAAAATTTAAATCAGAAGAAATTCCTTTTTTCAAATTTATAATTACCTTTGTCCTATCTCAAAAAGGGGTGCTCTAAATAACGAGCTGAGATTATACCCAATGAACTTAGAACAGGTAATGCTGTTTAAGGATTTGACAATAAACTAAAGTGCACGTTAGTTATAGTCAGGAGTATCATTTAATTTTTAACAAAGAATAATTACCTCTTTTTATTTGTAATACTTTTTACGAATGAAAATTTTATTAAAACCAAGTACCAAGTACCAAGTACCAAGTACGAACAAGAAAATAGTATCTTCTATTTTCATTTCTCTATTCTCTATTTTCTCTTTCTCACAGGAAAAAGTAAAAGACACTACAAAAGTCAACGCCCTCAATGAAGTAACCGTTTCATCGGTTAGAGCAAAAGGCAAAAACCCAATCACCTTTACTAACTATTCTAAAGAAGAAATTGCGCCACGAAATCTTGGGCAAGATATTCCGGTGCTTTTAAATTTTTTACCCTCAGTAGTTTCAACAACCGATGCCGGAAATGGAGTTGGTTATACTTACCTCAGAGTTCGTGGTTCGGACGGTTCAAGGATTAATGTGACTTTAAATGGAATTCCATTCAACGATAGCGAAAGTCAGGGAACTTTTTTTGTCAACTTACCCGATTTTGCTTCTTCACTAGAAAGTGTTCAATTGCAACGCGGTGTTGGAACATCTACTAATGGTGCTGGTGCTTTTGGCGCTAGTTTAAATATGCAAACCAAATCTTTTCGGGAAAAAGCTTATGCAGAAATTGCCAATTCTGCAGGAAGTTTTGGCACTCGAAAACATACTTTAGCTTTTGGAACAGGATTGCATAACAATTTTGAAATGAATGCACGCTTGTCAAATATTGCCTCAGATGGGTTTATTGATCGAGCTTCTTCAAATATGTTTGGCTATTTTTTTAATGCCAATTATATTACCAAAAAAAGTCAAATTAAATTCTTTGCCTTTGGCGGTAAAGAAAAAACCTATCAGGCTTGGTATGGTCTCGAAGATCCAGAAAAGTTAGAGAATGACCGAACCTATAATGTTGCCGGAATGTATACTGATGAGTTTGGCAACACAAAATTCTATGATGATGAAACCGATAATTATACCCAAAATCATTTCCAATTGCATTGGTCAGAAAAATGGTCAGAAAAATGGACGTCCAACATAGCGCTTCATTACACTTTAGGGAAAGGTTATTTTGAACAATATCGTGAAGATGAAACATTGGCAGACTATAATTTACCCGATTTTAATGGAAATTCAGTTTCCGATTTGGTTCGAAAAAGATGGCTAGACAATGATTTTTTTGGAGCCACATTTTCTTTAAATTATAGAAATCCAGAAACGGATATTTTAATTGGTGGTGCTGCAAATCGTTATCTTGGTGATCATTTTGGAGAAGTAGTTTGGACGCAATTTTACACTCCTGACTACAACCGATATTATGACAACATTGGCAACAAAGACGATGTAAATTTTTATGCAAAAGCGTCGCAACAAATAGGTAAATTGAATGTTTTTGCCGATTTACAATACCGATTAGTTTTTTATGAAGCAACTAGTTTTCGTTTTGACGATGTAAACGACACGTTTCTATTTTTCAATCCCAAATTAGGCGCGAATTATCAATTGAATTCCAAAAATGAAATTTATGCCTATGCCGGAATTGCCAATAAAGAACCAAGACGCGATGATTATGAAAACGGTAGTGTAAAACCAGAACGGTTATTTGATTATGAATTGGGGTGGAAATACAATGCTAAAAATCTAACTGTAAATGCCAATGCTTTTTACATGAACTACAAAGATCAGTTGGTTTTAACCGGCGCATTAAACGATGTAGGTTCGCCAATATTTACTAATAGCGGAAATAGCTATCGTTACGGCATTGAAATAGAATCGGTAATCAAAGTAATCAACAAGCTGACTTTTCAGTCAAACATTACTTTGAGTCAGAATAAAAATAAGGATTTCTATTTTCAGCGTGATGGTGTTTTACAGAATCTGGGCAATACAAATATTGCTTTTTCACCTGATATTGTTTTTGGAAACGCCACAACGTATTCGCCTATAAATAATCTGAATCTCACTGTGTTGAATAAATTTGTTGGAAGACAATTTATGGGCAACATTGACTCAGAAAAATCAGTTCTGAAAGCCTACAACATTCACGATTTGAATATTACCTATTTATGGAATATCAATAAAGGAATTAAATCTATTCTCTTTTCAGGATTGGTGAACAATATATTTGATTATAAATATGAATCTAACGGCTATTTTTATACGTACGATGATGATTTTTCAACGCCTGGAGTTATAACAACTATTGAAGGAGCAGGATATTATCCACAAGCCGGAATTAATTTTTTAGCTGGTGCAACACTTAAGTTTTAAAAGCAAAAAGTCCTCCCGTTTTTTATAATGAGAGGACTTTTTGTTAATTGGTAACGTATAAATAACCGCCACTAACTTCTACACGATATTGTTTCATTGGATAAGGTTGTCCCGGGGATTGTCCTGAAAATAAATTATAAGTAGTATTATCACAAGTACATTTTGCTTCTATACCTGTTATAGTCATTGGCGTGGTACAACTGGAAAATGGTTGGTTAGGGCAAGCCAAATCGAAAGCATTAAATCCACTGCCGGTATTAAACACCACAATTCCTCGCGCACCTGAAGCCACAGAATAATCTACAATATGATTGCTTGGAAACTGCAAATTACTATAAGCGGGCAAGCTCAAATTGATTTGTAAATTAACCTGATAATTTGGGATGTTTGGATTGTTATTATTAATGCTTCCGCCATCGCAACTAAATACAAAAGGAAGAAACATTAATAAGATGTATATTTTTTTATTCATGCGTAGTAGCTTGTTATTTTGGAATTGATGACCAGTTCCTTAAAGGCGAACTGACACATTAAACTTCGATTTCATATTTTTTTTAAAATACTATAGCAAAACAAATTTAAATTAATTAACTTTGACAGGCGTTACAAAACGTAAACAAATTTGAAATAAATTAAAAAATAATATCTTTGCAAAAAGAAATCCCGTTGCGATGGGATTTTTTCTATTTATATAAAAGAGGAAATCATGAGTACAGTATCATATTATACAGCTGAAGGATTAAAAAAATTAAGAGACGAATTAGACTATTTAAAAAGCATTGAAAGACCTAAAGCTTCACAAGCTATTGCGGAAGCTAGAGATAAAGGAGACTTGTCTGAAAATGCAGAATATGACGCAGCAAAAGAAGCTCAAGGAATGCTGGAAATGAGAATTGCTAAACTTGAAGAAGTGCATTCAAACGCCCGACTGATAGACGAAACAAATCTTGATGTTTCAAAAGTATTGGTTTTATCTAATGTAAAAATTAAAAACCAAGCCAATGGAATGGAGTTAAAATATACATTGGTTGCTGAGAGCGAAGCCGATTTAAAGTCGGGAAAAATTTCTGTTACTTCTCCAATTGGTAAAGGATTACTAGGAAAATCTGTTGGGCAAATTGCTGAAATTACGGTTCCAAATGGAAAATTAATCTTTGAAGTTCTGGAAATTTCAAGAGACTAAAAATGAGTTCAATATTTACCAAAATAGTTAACGGAGAAATACCTTCTTATAAAATAGCTGAGGATGAAAACTATTTGGCTTTTTTAGATGTAAATCCAAATGCAACAGGACACACGCTTTGTATTCCAAAACAAGAAATCAACAAGATTTTTGATATGGAGGAGGATTTGTATTTAGGCTTAATGAAATTTTCTAGAAGAGTAGCCAAAGCCCTTGAAAAAACAGTTCCTTGCAAAAGAATAGGGTTAGCTGTAGTTGGCCTTGAAGTCCCACACACGCACGTTCATTTGATTCCGCTTCACGATATGGACGATATGCGTTTTCAAAGAAAAGTGAAATTATCTGGGGATGAATTTGAGCAATTAGCTTCGGCTATTCGTAGTAATTTGTAAAACTAAATTCTCGATTTATCGAGAATTTTTTTAACCCTTTTTAAAAGAAACCTGCATTGTTGTTCCTTTTCCAATTTCAGAATATAAGACTTTTATTTTCCCTTTGTGGTATTCTTCCACGATACGTTTGGTCAAAGACAAGCCCAATCCCCAGCCTCTTTTTTTTGTAGTAAAGCCGGGTTCAAAAATGCTATTGAATTGTTTTTTCGGAATTCCACTTCCGGTATCGGTAACTAAAATTTTGACCAAATTATTGTCATTCTCAATTACTACCGAAATTTTGCCTTTACCTTTCATGGCATCGATAGCATTCTTTACTAAATTTTCAATCGTCCAACTGTGAAGTGCAGGATTTAGAGAAACCATAATAGGTTTTTTAGGCGCTTTAAAAGAAAACTCCACTTGTTTTGAAAACCTTGATTTCAGATAATCAAAAGATTGTTCCGTTTCTTCAATAATATTTAGACGTTCCAAAATAGGTTCAGAGCCAATTTTTGAAAATCTGTCCGTAATAGTTTGCAATCGGTTGATGTCTTTTTCAATTTCTGCAATTGTTGTTTCGTCTACATTATCTGCTTTCATTATTTCCAACCAACCTATTAAAGAAGATAATGGAGTGCCAATTTGGTGCGCCGTTTCTTTTGCCATTCCAGCCCAAAGTTTGTTTTGGGTTGCCATTTTGGTACTGCGGTAGAAATTGTATACAACACCTCCAAAAAGAACAATAATCAGTATTAAAGCTATTGGATAATATTTGAGTTTGTTTAGCAGTGAAGAGTCGCCATAATATAGCTGATGCGTCTGCTTTTCAGAAATTTGCATAATAATGGGTTCATTCTGATTTTTTAATTTTTGTAGAAACGCATACAGTCTGACTTTGTCTTTTAAAATATCGGGGTCAATATTGTTGGTATTGATAATAGAATCTTTTTCGGTAACTATTATAGGAATATTAGATTCCTGTATAATTTGAAACGGAAGCTCCATGTCGACATCAGCATTCGGATCGGCACTATTTATTTTTTTTTGTGCTAATGCCCAATTCTGCATCTTGACGCGCTCTTCGTTTTTGAATATCTGAAAAAAAGTATAGGTGTTCCATAAAATCATAATTACAATGACAAAGGAAGCCATGATGATAATCCAACGGGTAAGGTTTCGTTTTTCGGAAAACAGCATTGAAAAATTTTTTATAAATATAATTAAAAGTATTAAAGATTAAACTTATTACATTTGTAAAAAACAACAAAACACGATGCTCAGTTTCGAACCACACACACTTTCTCCGGCACAGTTACAAGGCTATTTGCAAAGTGCGGTAGCACCAAGACCAATTGCTTTTGCAAGTACAGTAGACATGAATGGGAAGCCTAATTTGTCGCCGTTTAGTTTCTTTAATGTTTTTAGTTCTAATCCGCCAATTTTGGTTTTTTCACCCGCACGTCGCGTTAGAAATAACACAACAAAACATACGCTCGAAAATTGTCAAGCGACCAAAGAAGTTGTTATTAATGTGGTAAATTATTGTATAGTACAGCAAGCATCATTATCGAGTACCGAATATCCCGATGGTGTAAATGAATTTCTGAAATCGGGTTTAACAATGTTGCCTTCTGATATGGTAAAGCCTTATCGCGTTGCCGAAAGTCCGGTGCAAATGGAGTGCAAAGTCAACGATATTATTGCTTTGGGAAATCAAGGCGGTGCCGGAAATTTGATTATTTGCGAAATAGTTAAAATCCACATCCACGAAAACATACTGGATGACAAAAATATGATAGACCAACGCAAAATTGATTTGGTTTCACGTCTTGGCGGAAATTGGTATTCTCGTTCCAATCAAGGTTTATTTGAAGTTGAAAAACCTTTGACAACTTTAGGAATAGGAGTAGATGAAATTCCGGATTTCATCAGAAAAAGCAATGTTTTTGACGGGAATGATTTTGGGAAACTAGGTAATATAGAAGCATTGCCAACACAAGAAGAAATTACTATATTTGTAAAGCAAAATTTTGCCGTTAAAGGTGTTTTGAGTTCTGATGATGAAATGAAAATCCACCAAAAAGCAAAAGAATATTTGAATAATAATGACGCGCTTTCGGCTTGGAAAGTGCTTTTAGCAAAAAAATAATTATGGAAGTTACAGGAAAAATTAAGGTAATTAATGCTGAGCAACAAGTGAGTGCCAGTTTTAAAAAAAGAGAATTGGTTGTGGCAACGGAAGAGCAATATCCACAATTTATCAGCATCAACTTTGTGCAAGACAAATGTGATTTGTTGAACAATTATAATGTAGGCGATGCTGTAAAAGTGTCGATTAATTTAAGAGGAAGAGAATGGAAAAATCCAGAAGGAGAAACCAAATATTTCAACGATATTCAAGGTTGGAGAGTAGAGAAACTACAAGCTGAAGCACCAAGTGCTGCACCAATGGCACCAATGCCACCGGCAGAAGCTTTTGCACCGGCAACTAACTTAAACGAAGAAGAGCACGACGATTTGCCTTTCTAAAAAAGAGAAAAGAATAAAGAGTATAGAACAAAGATTGTCATTCTAAATGTTAAGCCAAAAGGTAAATTTAGAGTGACTTTTTTTTTGCTCTTTTGTCTATTCTCTATTTTCTATATTCTATCTCTCTCAAATATGTATTTCCTATCCAAAGACTTATATTTCCCGCCAGTTGACGAAGCTTCCATAGAAGGCGTTGTTGCTATTGGTGGCGATTTGTCTGTGGAGCGATTGCAACTTGCTTATGTCAGTGGAATTTTTCCTTGGTTTAATGAAGACGAACCCATATTGTGGTGGTCTCCGCCTGAAAGAATGGTAGTTGTCCCCTCAATTTATAAAGTTTCTAAAAGCATTCGGAATCTGCTTAATCAAAATAAATTTAAAGTTACCTTTAATCAAAACTTTCGCGATGTAATTCTTGGTTGTCAGCAAATTGATCGACCTGGTCAAGATGGGACATGGCTTTCCGATGATTTTGTGGAATCCTATACCAAACTCCACGAAATGGGCATTGCTAAATCGGTTGAGGTTTGGCAAAATGATGAATTGGTCGGCGGTTTATACGGAGTTGATTTGGGACACTTATTCTGTGGCGAAAGTATGTTTTCCAAAGTGCCCAATGCAAGCAAAATTGGATTTGTTACCCTGATAAATTTTCTAAAAGAAAACAATTATAAACTCTTGGATTGCCAAGTGCATAATGACCATTTGGAAAAACTTGGTGCTTTTGAAGTTTCAAGAGATATTTTTATGAGAGTATTAAAAAGTTAGTCGCAGTATTTAGTCTCAGTTCACAGTATATTTCTGCAAACTGATTCTGCGACTGAAAACTACTTCCTTCTCCAACATTCTTCCACATGATCATTAACCATTCCTGTTGCTTGCATATGAGCGTAAACAACTGTTGAGCCCACAAACTTAAATCCACGCTTTTTTAAATCTTTACTCAACGCATCTGAAATTTCATTAACAGCAGGGACATCTTTCAACGTTTTTGGATTGTTGTCGATTGGTTTTCCATCGGTAAAACCCCAAATATAGTTGGAAAAACTTCTAAATTCTTTTTGTGTTTCCATAAAAGCAATCGCATTAGTAATGGTCCCTTTTATCTTTAGTCCGTTGCGGATGATTCCGGCATCCTGCATCAGTCTTTCTATTTCGGCATCACCATATTGCGCTATTTTTTTATAGTTAAATTGGTCAAAAGCCTTGCGGAAATTATCACGTTTTTTCAAAATGGTATGCCAACTCAAGCCTGCCTGAAAAGTTTCCAAAACCAAAAACTCAAATAGTTTATCGTCTTCATAAACCGGAGTTCCCCATTCGTTATCATGGTAGTCTCTATATAAATCATCTTTTTCACACCAGGAGCAGCGAGTTTTATTTTCCATCTCTGGTAATATATTTATCAATTAAATTATGACCCAAATAAATCATAGGTGTCATTAAAACCGCAATAGCTAGTTTAACCGAATAGCCTGTCATGGCAGAAAGGAAAAAGGTTTTTGTATCCATAATACCAGGTAACCAAAAGGCAATTCCCAAAACAATAAAACTATCAAACAATTGCGAAATCACCGTTGAACCGGTACTTCGTAACCATATCATTTTGTTTCCCGTTTTTCTTTTAAAAAAATGAAAAATACTAACGTCTATCAATTGCGAAATCAAAAAGGCAGTTATACTTCCAACTATTATCAATTGGCTTTGACCAAAAACGGCATTAAACTGCAATGTCGAAACGGTACTAATTCCAGAAGATGGAATTTTCATTGCAAAGAATAATACTATAAAGGTATAAGAAATCAGGCAAGCTGTGATTATCGAGAGTTTGCGAACACCTTTTTCACCAAAATATTCATTGATTAAATCGGTTGTTACAAATACAACCGGCCAGGGTAATATACCAATACTCATAACAGCCGGCCCAACATCTATAAGTTTCCCGCCAATAAGTTCGGCTACTACTGCATTGGTAATAAATATTCCTGCAAGAACAACATATACAAGGTCTTTTTTGGATTGAAACATAGTATTTCTTTTTCTCAAATTTATACAATTTTGGTTAAAACTTATGAAGTGATGAGATGAATTGATTTTTCATTACTTTTGGTAAAAACAAACAAATTTATAATGAAAAAAATAATTTTAACATTGATTATGATTGCCTCTACACTTATTATAAATGCACAAGCAAATCAGAATGCCTTACTAAATGATTGGACCGGACCTTATGGTGGTGTTCCGGCATTTACAGATTACAAACTTCAAGATTTAAAACCGGCACTCGAATTTGCGATTCAAGAAAAATTGACCGAAATTTCTAAAATTGCTAATAATCCTAAACCGGCAACTTTTACTAATACTATAGTGGCGTTAGAAAAAGCGGGTAAGAGATACAGTCAAATTTATGCCGTTTTCGGAATTTATAGTGCTAATATGAACAGCCCGGAATTTGAGCCAATTGAAACCGAAATGACACCTAAATTTTCGGAATTAAATAATAAGTATTACCAAAACGCAAAACTTTTTAGCAGAATAGCGAAAGTTTATAATGATCCTGCAACAAAACAATTAACTAGTGAACAGCAACGATTGGTTTGGTTGTACTATTCCAACTTTGTTCGCGAAGGAGCAAAAGCTGATGCAAAAAGCAAAGCAAGAATAGCCCAAATTAATAAAGAATTAGCGGCTTTATTTACCAAGTTTAGTCAAAATCAATTAGCTGACGAAGGCAATTATTATTTGGAACTAAAAACTGAAGCCGATTTTGATGGCTTGCCTGATGAATTAAAAAATGCCGCCATTGCTGACGCCAAAGACAGAAAACTAAACGTAATGGGTTGTATTGCCAATACACGCTCGTCTATTGAACCTTTTTTGACATTTTCAAATCGTAGAGATTTAAGAGAAAAAGCGTTTCAAATTTTCACTAGTCGAGGCGACAATGATAATGCCAATAACAATAATAAAACATTAGTTCAAATTTTAAAATTGCGTGCAGAAAAAGCTAAATTATTAGGGTTTAAAACTTTTGCCGATTGGAGTTTGTCAAATACCATGGCGCAAAATCCACAAAAAACAATAGATTTAATGTTGTCTGTGTGGACACCGGCAGTTGAAAAAGTGCATGTTGATGTTGCCGATATGCAAAAAATGGCTGATGCTGAAGGTGGAAATTTTAAAATTGCCGCTTGGGATTATCGCTATTATTCTGAAAAAGTAAGAAAGGCAAAATACGATTTAGATCAAAATGACTTAAAACCTTATTTACAATTGGAAAAATTGCGAGAAGGAATGTTTTGGGTTGCTGGAGAAATTTTTCACTTAGGATTTACACAAGTGACTAATGTTCCTGTTTTCCATCCTGATGTTAGAGTTTGGGAAGTATATAATAAAGACACAAATAAGATAGTTGGTGTTTGGTATTTTGACCCGTATGCACGCAAAGGAAAACGTTCCGGCGCATGGATGAATGCCACAAGAGAACAAAGCAGAGTGAATGGAGATGTTATTACCATTGTATCTAACAACTGTAATTTCATTAAAGGAAAAGACGGAGAACCAATTTTGATTTCATGGGATGATGCAAGTACATTATTCCATGAATTTGGGCATGCCCTACATGGCTTGAATTCAAATGTTACATATCCAAGTTTATCAGGAACAAACACACCAAGAGATTATGTGGAGTTTCCATCTCAAATTTTGGAGCGATGGTTAGCCACGCCAAAAGTCTTGAATCAGTTTGCTTTACATTATAAAACAGGAGAACCGATGCCGATGGCTTTGGTAGAAAGAAATGGTAAAGCAGCAACTTTTAACGAAGCATTTTCAACTGTAGAAACCATTGCAAGTGCATTAGTAGATATGAAATTACATTTGTTAGAAAATCCAGATATTGACCCAAAACAATTTGAAAAAGATACTTTAGATGCATTAAAAATGCCAAGCGAAATTGTAATGCGTCATCGTATTCCACAATTTGGGCATATCTTTTCTGACGATGCTTACGCTGCGGGTTATTATGGTTATTTGTGGGCTGATGCTATTAGTGCTGATGCAACAGAAGCATTTACTGAAACCAAAGACGGTTTGTATGATAAAGAAGTTGCAAAACGCTTAAACGACTATGTTTTTAGTATAGGAAACACAATTGACCCTGAAATTGCGTACAAAAAATTCCGTGGTAGAGATGTAAATACAAATGCTTTGATGCGAGCTAGAGGTTTCGAAGTTCAGAAGAAATAATAAGCAAAAAACCCAAATCGATAGATTTGGGTTTTTTTATTTTTCCGGATTAGATTCTAATACAAGTTCAGAATAAATTATCCTAAAGCAACTCTTTTGAAACCTGTAATTTCAACGTTGAATCCTTTAACATAATCGCCTACTTTTTTACTGTCATCTTTGATGAAGTTTTGATCTAATAAAGCTTTCTCTTGATCTAAAGTTGTATTGTCAGAGATGAAACGTTGCACTTTTCCAGGAACAATTTTATCCCAAATTTGTTCTGGTTTACCTTCCGCTTTTAATTCAGCTTTTGCATCTTCTTCCGCTTGTTTTAAAACTTCTTCAGTTAATTGAGAGAAAGAGATATATTTAGGAACATTTTTCAAAGTTTTCCCTAAACGTTTTGCTTCTTCATTTTCTTTTTCGATAACAGCAATACGAGCAGCAAGTTCAGAAGCAACGAAAGCAGGATCAAAATCTTTGTAAGATAATGTATCAGCTCCCATAGAAGCCACTTGCATAGAGATGTCTTTTGTTAAAACGTCAGCGTTGGCAATTGGTGCAGAAATTGCAGTTAAGGCAGAAATTTTGTTAACGTGAACATAAGATCCAACGAAAGCGCCTTCTAAGATTTCAAAACCACCGATTTCGATTTTTTCGCCGATAACACCTGTTTGTTCGATTAATTTTTCAGCCACAGTAATTCCGTTGAAATCTGAAGCTAAGAATGCTTCTTTAGAAGAGAAGTTGATTGCTTTTTCAACTAATTCTTTAGCCAAAGTTACGAAAGCTTCATTTTTACCTACGAAATCTGTTTCGCAGTTTAAAGTGATGATAGCGCCTTTAGTTTTGTCAGCATTGATAAAAGAAACAGCAGCTCCTTCAGAAGACTCACGGTCAGAACGGTTAGCGGCAACTTTTTGCCCTTTTTCTCTAAGGTTTTGTATAGCTTTATCGAAATCTCCTTCAGCTTCAACTAAAGCTTTTTTACAGTCCATCATTCCGGCACCTGTAGTTTGTCTTAATTTATTTACGTCTGCAGCAGTAATTGTGATTGTTGACATAATATTTTTTAATTTAAAAGTTTTTTAAAATTAAATTACGAATTACAAATTTAAAATTACGAGTCAAAATAATCCGTAATTCTTAATTCATAATTCGTAATTATTTTTTGTTTTATTCTTCAGTTATTTCTGTTTCAGTAGCTTCAGCTTCCACTTCAGGAGCGGCTTCTACCTCTACAACTTTTTCCACTTCAGGAGCAGCTTCAGCAACAGGTGCTTCTACTTCAGCAGCAGCTTCTATTACTTCAGCAGCAGTTACTTCTTCAACAGCATCAACTTCATGAGTATCATCACCTTCTTTATCAGAAGTTCTGTTAGCCAATCCGTCAATAACTGCAGCAGTTACTAAAGATAAGATTTTATCAATTGATTTTGAAGCATCATCATTGGCTGGAATAACGTAATCTACTTCACGTGGATCAGAGTTAGTATCAACCATTGCGAAAACTGGAATGTTTAATTTTTGTGCTTCTTTTATGGCAATGTGTTCAGCTTTGATATCCACTACAAATAATGCAGCTGGAAGTCTAGACATGTCTGCGATAGAACCTAAGTTCTTCTCTAATTTTGCACGAAGACGATCTACTTGAAGACGCTCTTTTTTAGACAAAGTCATAAAAGTTCCGTCTTTCTTCATTTTATCAATAGTAGCCATTTTTTTAACGGCTTTACGGATAGTAACGAAGTTGGTTAACATACCACCTGGCCATCTTTCAGTGATGTAAGGCATATTACAAGCTACTGCTTTGTCAGCAACGATGTCTTTTGCTTGTTTTTTGGTAGCTACGAAAAGTATTTTTCTACCTGATGCTGCGATTTTTTTCAAAGCTTCGTTAGCTTCTTCAATTTTTGCAGCGGTTTTATATAGATTGATAATGTGAATTCCATTACGCTCCATATAAATGTAAGGAGCCATGTTTGGATCCCACTTACGAGTCATGTGTCCGAAGTGAACACCTGCCTCTAATAAATCTTTAACTTCAATTTTGTTTGCCATTGTGTAATAGTTTACGTTCCGTTTGATTAGCAATGCGTCACCTTTTTCGCTTTTAGTCTTTCGACTTTTAGACTTTGGACTGCATTTCGATGCTAAACTAATTCCCTTTTTACAAGGAATATCGACAACTTTGTTTTTAATTCTAATTTGGTATGCTGAATTAATTTCAGCATCTGTGTGTAATAATTCGAGTAATCTTAAAAGATACTGAAACGAGTTCAGTATTAACGTTTCGAGAATTGGAATCTCTTACGCGCTTTTTTCTGACCGAATTTTTTACGTTCTACCATTCTTGGATCTCTTGTTAGTAATCCTTCTGGTTTTAGGATAGCTCTATTTTCAGCTTCCACTTCACACATTGCTCTAGCAATTGCCATTCTCACAGCTTCTGCTTGACCTGTTGAACCACCACCATATACATTTACATTTACATCAAAGTTAGTTGCGTTTTCTGTCATAGACATTGGTTGCAATACTTTGTATTGTAAAGTAGCTGTTGGGAAGTAGTTATTAAATTCTCTTTTGTTTACGGTAATTTTTCCAGTTCCTTCTGAAACATAAACACGTGCCACTGCACATTTTCTTCTCCCGATTTTGTGAATAACTCCCATTACTTAAGATCGTTTAGGTTAACTGTTTTAGGTTTTTGCGCACCTTGTTTGTGCTCAGTTCCTACAACAACATTTAAATTTCTGAAAAGCTCTGCCCCTAATTTATTTTTAGGCAACATACCTTTCACTGCTTTTTCAATTAGCAAAGCAGGGTTTTTTGATTGCAAAACCTTTGCAGTCAAACTTCTTTGTCCTCCCGGATAACCTGTGTGACGGATGTACGTTTTGTCATCCAACTTGTTACCTGTAAGGTTGATTTTCTCTGCGTTGATAACAATTACGTTGTCTCCACAGTCGACGTGAGGTGTATAACTTGGTTTGTATTTACCTCTTAAAAGCATTGCTACTTTTGAAGCAAAACGACCTAAGTTATGACCATCAGCATCTACAATGATCCACTCTTTTGTAACAGTGGCCTTGGTTGCAGATTGTGTCTTGTAGCTTAATGCGTCCATAATATTATTTAAATTAAACATTCCATTCCCAATAAAGGGAGCGCAAAAGTACAATTATTTATTAATAAACCAAATAGCATTTTTTAAATATTTTTAAAGTGATTGTAATTTTCGTTAAAATCCTATTAATTAATAGGCATAGCAACCAGTAAGCAACCAAGTTATATATGAAAAAAGCAAAGTATTTCATGAATTTTGTCGTCAACTTTATCACTTGCATACTATGTCGTAGAATAAATTTGACTATTTTTACATTTTAAGACAACAAAAATGAGATCTAAAGCCACATTAAAACAAATTGCAAAAGAGTTAGGAGTATCTATTTCTACAGTTTCTAAAGCATTGAATGGAAGCCCAGAAATAAGTGAACCAACAAAACATCGTGTTCAGGAATATGCCAAGCTAAAAAATTACAAACCCAATGTGATTGGATTAAATTTAAAAAACAGAAATACTAAAACCATTGGCGTTATTATTCCAAATATTTTAATTTCCTTTTTTGCCAAAGTATTTAGTGGTATCGAAAAAGTAGCTGATGAGAAGGGATACAAAGTAATTACCTGCATTTCAAACGAGTCTTCTGAAAAAGAAATTAATGCTCTCGAAATGTTGAGCAATGGTACTATAGACGGATTTATTTTATCGATTGCCGAAGAATCTCAGAAACTTCAAAAATTTGATCATTTTACTACTATTATTAATGAAGGAACTCCAATAGTAATGTTTGACCGTATAGCCGATGAGGTGAATTGTGATAAAGTTATTGTAGATGATTTCGAATCGGCAGTCAATGCTACCGAACATTTGATTAAAACTGGATGTAAAAAAATAGCACTGCTTTCCGCTATTGATAATTTGAGTGTTGGAAAACTCAGAGCGCAAGGTTTTTATAAAGCTATGGGAGACAATGGATTAAAAGTAGATGAAAATTTGGTTATTTTGACTGATAATAATGATGAATTCAATTCCAAAATCGGCGATTTTTTCATAAAAAACAAACCCGATGGTGTTTTTGCTCTTGATGAACATGCATCTGTAACGGCCATGAAACTCGGAATTCAAAACGGTTATAAAATTCCGGAAGAACTTTCTATTATTGGTTTTGCTGACGGACTCTGGTCGCGCAGAATGACTCCAAGTTTGTCAACAGTTAGCCAACATGCTCCAGAAATTGGAGAAGTGGCTGCGCAGTTGTTAATCGATAAACTAGAAAGCAGCGAAGAAACATTCACATTCTCAACTACTACAATTAAAACAGAGTTAAGACAAAGAGATTCGACTAGAAAATTATAAATGATTAGAGCAGTTGTATTCTAATCATTACCAATTTTTTGTCTAAAATTATTATGTTTTATCTAAATAAAATATAAATTTGTTGTTTTAAAATTATGAAAAATTCACTGTTAATAGTAATTGTTGCGTTAATCTCAAATTTAATTTTCTCTCAAGAAAATTTAAATGTTTTCGATATTGCCAGAAAAGGAACACTTGAACAGGCAAAAGAAAAATTCAAGGATAATCCAAATAGTTTTAATGTTGTCAATGATGAAGGATATTCACCTTTATTACTAGCATGTTATCGCTCCAACAATGAGGTGGCTAAATATTTAATAAATATCGGAAGTGACATAAATGGGAAAAGCAAATTTGGAACTCCATTAATGGCTTGCATTGTCAAAGGGAATAATGAAATAGCCACTTTATTGATTGAAAAAAAAGCGGACATGAATTTCTCTGACATGAGTGGTATGAATGCTTTACTATATGCAGTCAATTTTAAAAATTATGAAATGGTTTCTGCATTAGTAAAAGCAGGAGTAGATATTGATTTTAAAGACAACAAAAACAAATCTGCTTTAGACTATGCTATAATAATGAATGATGATTTATTAATTGAATTGCTAAAAAATAAAAACAAAAAACTATGAAAAACTTTACTTTAACCTTATTGGCCTTATTTATCTTCTCATCGATTTCAGGACAAACTTTTTCTACTGGGACAATTACTTTTCCGGCACCATTAAATGAGTATTCTGTAAAAATCGATGTTACATCATCTTTGGTTACGTTAACTCAAATAATGCCTAACGATAGATGGTATGCTTTAGCATTTAATAATTCATCAATGTTATCAGGTGATATAATAGCATTTGTCAATTCCACCAATATATCTGATAGACAATTGGGTGGTTTTGGGGTTCCAGCGGCTGATGCCGTTCAAAGTTGGACCACAATTTCTAATAGTGTGAATGGCACTGTTCGAACAGTTATTTCAACTAGAGCCTTAAATACTGGTGAAGCGGGCGATTATGTTTTTTCTGCAACGGCCGGTTCTATTAACCTGGCTGCTGCACGTGCAGGCAGTGCTACTTTTTCTTTAGCCGCACACGGTGGAAGTGCCAATGCTGTATCGACAGCTAATTATGCAATAACACTAAACAATAATGAATTTGATTTAAATTCGTTTACTATCTATCCTAATCCTTCAACAAGTGCAACTACTATTAAATTACCTTCAAACATTGATAAAGCTGTAGTTAAAATCTATGATAATTTAGGTAGAGTGGTGAAAAACCAATCAATTACTAATATAGATAACATAGTTACTACCTCAGATTTAACTACAGGAAGTTATATAGTTGTAGTGAGAACAGATTATGGAAATGCTACAAAAACATTATTGGTAGAATAATCGAATTTACCTATAAAATAAAAAAGCTAAAGGTTTTTACTTTTAGCTTTTTTTTGTATAATCAACTTTTCTAATTAGCAGCCGGGCTTATTTTATAAAATCTATCAATAATAATAAATCACTAACAGCTTTTATTAACCAACAGCTAATTGCTCACTGTTACTGACCACTGAATACTAAAATCAATGCGCCTCCAACCAATTTTTTCCAATACCAATTTCTACATCCAACGGTACATCTAGTTTAAATGCATTTTCCATTTCGTGTTTAATCAAAGGTTGGATTTTTTCTAATTCAGAATGATGCACATCAAAAACCAATTCGTCATGAACTTGCAAGAGCATTTTTGATTTCCAATTTTCAGATACTAATTTTTTGTGAATATTTATCATTGCAATTTTGATGATATCGGCAGCTGAACCTTGAATTGGCGCATTAACAGCATTGCGTTCCGCACCACCACGAACAATCGCATTAGCGGAATTGATATCTTTTAAATAGCGACGTCTTCCCAAAACCGTTTGCACATAGCCATGATTACGAGCAAAGTCAACCTGTTCTGTCATATAAGATTTTAGTTTTGGATACGTTTTGTAATACGCATCAATCAAAGCGGCACTTTCGGAACGCGATAACGAAGTTTGATTACTCAAACCAAAAGCAGAAACACCATAAATAATCCCGAAGTTTACTGTTTTGGCATTGCTTCGTTGCTCTTTGGTTACTTCTTCTAGCGGAACGTTAAATACTTTTGCGGCTGTACTTTTATGAATATCTTCATTATTTTGGAAGGCTTTAATCATGTTTTCTTCTCCTGATAATGCCGCGATAATGCGAAGCTCTATTTGAGAATAATCGGCAGAAAGCAAAGTGTAATTTTCATCTCGGGCAATAAATGCTTTTCTGATTAATCTTCCGCGTTCAGTACGAATAGGAATGTTTTGCAAATTTGGATTGTTTGAACTCAAACGTCCGGTTGCTGCAACCGTTTGCATATAGTCGGTATGAACGCGTTTGGTTTTGGCGTCTACTTGGTTTGGCAATGCTTCAATATAGGTGCTTTGCAATTTTACCATTTGACGCCATTCCAAAATGGCTGCCACAATTGGATTGTCATTTGCCAAATAACTCAATACTTCTTCGCCGGTTGCATATTGACCTGTTTTGGTTTTCTTTTGTTTTGCACCTCCTATTTTAAGCTTGTCGAATAAAATATCTCCGAGTTGTTTTGGCGAAGCCAAATTGAATTTTTCTCCTGCAGCTTCGTAAATTTTTTTCTCAAATTCGTTGATTTCTTTTTGCATATCAATCGACATCGATTTTAAATAGTCGATGTCAAGATTGATGCCTTCTATTTCCATAGAAGCCAAAACAGGAATCAACGGAATCTCAATTTCTTCGAATAGTTTTTTGGTTTCGGCTTTGTCCAAAATCGGACTAAAAACGCCCTTTAATTGTAATGTAATATCAGCATCTTCGGCAGCATATTCTTTAATTTCTTCCATGGTGACATCGCGCATTGACAATTGACCTTTCCCTTTCTTGCCAATTAAAGTTTCAATAGATTTTGGCGAATATTTTAAATAAGTTTCACTCAAAACATCCATATTATGGCGCATATCCGGATTAATCAGATAATGTGCAATCATCGTATCGAATAATTTTCCTTTGATCTGAATTCCGTATTTTGATAAAACTTTCAAATCGTATTTGACGTTTTGTCCGATTTTTTCAATGGATTCACTTTCAAAAAAAGGTTTAAATTTTTCCGCCAAAGTTTGTGCTTCTTCTTGATTTTCGGGAAACGGAATGTAAAATGCTTCCCCTTTCACCCAGGCGAATGACATTCCAACCAATTCAGCATTCAAAGCATCAATTCCTGTAGTTTCGGTATCAAAACATACCGAAGTTTGATTCATCAGGTTTTGCAAAAATAAGTTTGTGCCTAATTCACCTTGAACCACTTGATATAAATGCGCTGTAGTTTCTAACGTTGCGTAATAGGAATGCGGTTTTGGCTCATCACTTTCATCATCTGAAAAACCAAATAAGTCAAACTGATTTTCGTTTGTTTTTTTAGCTATAGTTTTTTTCAACGTATTTACTCCCTCTTCTTCGGAGTGAGTTGGGTTGAGGCTTCCATTGGTTTCAATTTCATCAAATTCTTTTCCGGTTCCAAACCATTTATCAAATTGCGCTTTCATTTGACGGAATTCCAATTCCATGAACAAGGCATCCGTTTTCTCTACATCGGGTTTTGACAATTCATAATCAGTAGCGTCAAAAGTTACTGGGCAATCCAGCATAATTCGGGCTAACTTTTTAGATAATATTCCAAGTTCGGCATTGGCTTCAATTTTGTCTTTCAGCGCGCCTTTTAGCTTGTCGGTATTGGCCAAAAGATTTTCCATAGAACCGAATTCTTTTAATAATTTTTTGGCTGTAACTTCACCAACTCCAGGAAAACCAGGAATATTATCGGCAGAATCACCCATCATTCCGAGGTAGTCAATAACTTGTTCCGGATGTTCAATTTCGAATTTTGCCACTACTTCCGGAATTCCCCATATTTCTATGTCGTTGCCCATACGAGCAGGTTTGTACATAAAAATATTTTCAGAAACCAATTGTGCAAAATCCTTATCAGGCGTGACCATAAAAACCTGATAATTTTCTTTTTCAGCTTGTTTGGCCAACGTTCCAATCAAATCATCGGCTTCAAAACCCGCTTTTTCGATAATTGGAATATGCATCGCTCTCAATAATTCCTGAATATAGGGAACCGCAATTTTGATAGCTTCGGGCGTTTCATCGCGATGTGCTTTGTATTCCTTATACATTTCATTACGATAATCGCTCCCACCTTTGTCAAAGGCAACCGCTAAATGATCCGGTTTTTCACGCTTGATAACATCCATTAAAGCATTCATAAATCCCATAATGGCTGAGGTGTCCATTCCTTTAGAATTGATACGGGGATTTTTTATAAAAGCATAATAGCCGCGAAAAATTAAGGCGTAAGCATCAAGAAGGAAAAGACGTTTTTGAGTAGACATTATTTACTATTTTATGAATTGTAAAAATAACTAAAGTTTCAAAAAGGAACGTTTGTTTTTTACATAGAAATTAAATCAATGTTAAAATAAATTTAATAACTTAAATGGCTTTAACTTTCTTCGTTAATTTGTCAAAAATTAAAAAATGGCTTTTCGCTTGATAATTCTTTTCGTAATTATTGCCATAGTCGAGCTTTACTCTTTTCAAGTAATAAAGACTGTTACAAAATCAAAATGGATATTGATTGTCTATGCTGTAATTTCTGTTGCGGCAATTGTATTTATTACTTATGAACTTATGAAGTATGATCGAAGCGTTGGACAAACCAAAGCAACATTGATTACTTTAGGATTATTACTTTTAGTATTGCTTCCAAAACTTGTTTTAACTTTTGTATTGCTTTTAGAGGATGTTACGAGAATTTTAATTGGAACAGTTACTCATTTCATGGGACATAATTCCGATAGTTTTTTACCTGAAAGAAGAAAGTTTGTAAGTCAGGTTGCTATTGGATTGGCAGCAGTTCCGTTTTTGTCTTTGATTTACGGAATGACAATTGGCAAATACAATTACAAAGTAATTCGTCAAACTTTATTTTTCCCTGATTTGCCGGATGCTTTTGAGGGTTTTAAAATCACTCAAATTTCCGATATTCATAGTGGTAGTTTTGATGATGAAAATAAAATAAGATATGCCATAGATTTAATTAATGAGCAAGAAGCTGATTTGTTATTGTTTACCGGAGATATTGTAAATGCCAAAGCGGATGAAATGCATCCTTGGATTGACATTTTTAAAGGCATAAAAAAACACGAATACGGAAAATATTCCATTTTGGGAAACCATGATTATGGCGCTTATTTAGATTGGAAATCAGAAAAAGCCAAAGCTGAAAATTTTGTTGCAATCAAAGATTTACATCGTCAAATTGATTTCAAATTGATGTTGAATGAAAACGTAAAAATCAAAAAAGGGAAAGATGAAATTGCCCTGATCGGTGTAGAAAACTGGGGGAAACATTTTGGCGAATTTGGTGATATTGATAAAGCTACTGAAAACGTAACAGCAACGGATTTTAAAATTCTGATGAGCCACGACCCAAGTCATTGGGAATATATTGTAAAACAACATCCGAAAAACATACAATTAACACTTTCAGGGCACACACACGGTATGCAGTTTGGCATAGAAATTCCGGGTTATTTCAAATGGAGTTTGGCTAAATACATCTACAAACAATGGGCAGGATTGTATGAAGAATTTGGAAGATATGTGTATGTAAATCGCGGTTTTGGGTTTCATGCTTATCCTGGTCGGGTTGGTATTATGCCTGAAATAACGGTTTTTGAACTAAAAAAAGGCAATATTGTAGCATAATTAGTTAAAAATGCTACATTTGTGCTTTACTATTTCTTTTAAACTAAAAAAGAACTAAAAATATTTTGGTTTTATGTCAAAATTTGGAGAATTAATAAACGCACAAGTTCCCGTTTTAATTGACTTTTATACGGAGTGGAACGAATCTTCAGTTTCTATGCATCCTGTTATCAGAGATGTTGCCGCTGCACTTGGAGATAAAGCAAAAGTCATAAAAATTGATGTAGATAAAAATCAGGAATTGGCAGATGCATTGCGAATTAAAGGATTGCCAACCTTGATGATTTACAAAGAAGGCCAAATGGTTTGGAGACAATCGGGCGAGTTAGATGCTAATACCATTATAGGTTTAGTTCAAGAACAGCTTTAATCAATTTTTGCACAAATAAATCCTTTTTCTTTTAGGAAAGCTAATGTTTTAGGCAAAGCATATTTTAGGTTTTGTTCCGATTTTACATTATCGTGAAAAACGATAATACTTCCGTTTACCACATTCTTTAAGACATTCTCCAAACATTTTTCCGGAGTAATAGTTTGATCAAAATCGTAACTCAAAATATCCCACATTATTATTTTATAGCCAAGTTTTCGTAAGATTCTGGATTGCGAAGGTTTTATTTTTCCGTATGGAGGACGAAATAAATTTAGGATTTGCTGCGCCAGTTCGCTATCGCTCGGGTGTGATTTAGGATTTGTGATTTGAGATTGACAAAGTTTTACATTTTCTATATAATCTTCTGTTGAATTTTTCCAGCCATTCAAATGATTAAAGGTATGATTACCTAAAGCATGACCTTGGGTAATTATGTTGTTGAAAATCTCCGGATGCTTTTCAATATTATTGCCAATGCAGAAGAAAGTGGCTTTGGCATCGTATTTTTTTAGCTGTTCCAATGTCCATTCCGTGATTTCGGGTATCGGACCATCGTCAAAAGTTAGAAATACTTTGTTTTCATTATTAGGAATATCCCAATCATAATTTGGAAAAATCTTTTTAATGAAATAATTTGTTTTTACCCAGAAACTCATACGCTAAATATAAAAAAATGCGCCAATAAGAAATCTTCACCCGAGCCTAGCGAACTGGCAAAGCAAATTTGCAAATTTTCAAATTGAATTATTCCAAATCTCTTCCGAAACGTGAAAATCGTTGAACGAAAGAATTAAAGACTGGTTTGTTTTTGTTGTAAAAAATCATATCACCTTGGTCTTTCATCACCATTAACAAACTTCTGTAACGTTCAATATCGGTAATAATATCAGAGGCAATTCCGTTTTGAATTGATGGCTCAATATTAGAATAATAGGTTAGACTTTGTTTGTATTTAGTCATTAATCGTTCTAACAATTCTCTGGCTTTTGCTTTTTCACCAAGTTTGTAGTAGCCACTAGCAAATGGTTCTACCATAGTGTAATAGCCATAATAATCCATCGGCATTTTGGTTAAAGCTAAATCGATAATCTTTTTAGCTTTCCCGGTTTTACCTTCGTTGATTAATTGTTCCATTAATCTAGCCATGTTTGTTCGGTATGAAATACTGTTTTTACGAGTTTCTGGATCGTGATAGATGGTTGTTAAATCACCATTACCCCAACTCCATTTCATAACTATGTCATACATTTTATAGCTGTCAATATCACCCATATCGTATGGATTTTCTTTGTCGATAGGCGTTTTCACTGGTACTAATTTATAAACCAATCCGTCTAGTTGAAGATAATCTTTCATCCAAAGGTAATCGTCATCGCCAAAACTTCCGCCTGTGAAATATATTGGGCGTTTCCAATCGTTATTGGCCAATATATCCAACATCATCAAACGGTTTTTATACATGGCACTTCCTTTTATATCCAAATCAATATATGGAACAATTGAATCATAATATTTAGGATTAACAACCTTGTTCTTCATGATATTGTTTTTGTCTATAGGAATTCTGATTTTATTGGTTGGATAAAAATGAATGGTTTGTCCGTTTGACATTTCAACAGTTGATTTTGGATTTTTAATAAAATCTATCCAGGCCTTTATATCCCATCTAGCGTCTGTTTTCGGAATATGAGCCACATAATCTAATTTATCTCCAACGTATTCACTATGTTTAAATGAAATTGGTAATCCGTCTGATTTATACGTTTTGAATTTCATTTGGTCAATATACCAATCGGTCATAAACAATTGGGTATTCACGATTTTGATATCGGTTCTGACGCCTTCAATTTCCTGTGCATACCATAGCGGGAAAGTATCATTGTCGCCAATAGTATAAAGAATAGCATTTTTATCGCAGGATTCAAGGTAATTCTTTGCCATGGCAATAGCCGTGTATTTATTAGCCCGACTATGATCATCCCAGTTTTGAGATGCCATTAGAATTGGTGCAGCTAAAAGGCAGGCTCCAATTACAATAGGTCCAACTAATTTCGATTTTACTTTTTCAGCTATGATTTCGTAAATGGCATAAACTCCAAATCCAATCCAAATAGCAAATACATAAAATGAACCCACTAAGGCATAATCTCTTTCTCGAGGTTCAAAAGGTCTTTCGTTTAAGAATATTTTTAAGGCAATACTGGTAAATAAAAACAAGGCTAACAATACATAAAAGCTTTTCAAGTCTTTTTGTGCGTGATACATTAATCCAATTAAACCAATAAAGAAAGGTAAGAAGTAATATAGGTTTCTGCCTTTGTTGTTTTTAACATCATCAGGGAGATTTTCCTGTGTTCCTTTGCCCAGATGGACTTCGTCTATAAACTTAATTCCGCTTAGCCAATTGCCGTCAAGATTGTCGTATTTACCTTGAATGTCGTTTTGTTTTCCAACAAAATTCCATAACAAATACCTACCATACATATAGCCAAATTGGTATTCAACCATGAAGCTTAAGTTATCCCAGGTTGATGGTTTTTCTACGGTTATGTAATCACCATATTTTTTCAGGAAAGAAATATAATCCTCATTGTCAATTTTTTTCTGGGTGTAAGCAGTTTTAAATTCCGAAATTGTTTTGCTCATTTCGTCTTTTAACTGTCCAACTGCCATGGCAACTTGTTCTTCGCTTAAACTGTCAATGTCAACACCATATTGTGCCAAGTCTTCTTTATAAGGATAGTCTTCATTAAGTTTAACTTTTGGCACACCGGTAAATTGGATATAATTATCGATATGGTCGGTACTCCACAGACGCGGGAGAACTGCCTTTTGAGCATTGTCACTATTTTGTTCGGCATTTTTGTAATTATTTACAATAACATACTTTCCGGTTTTATAATCTCTTTCATAGTTCGGCGCTTTGTCTAAATAAGGTTCATCTTTGTCTAATCCGGCAAAAGCATCAGTGTATTGAGGACCATAAAATAGCGGATTTACTCCATATTGTTCACGGTTATAATAGGCCAAAACTTCGGCAGCATCCGAAGGTTTGTTTTCGTTGATTACCACATTGGCATTGGCACGAATTGGCAACATCATCCATGTGGAAAAACCAATTAATAGAAATACAAGACTTAATATCCAAGTATTTATTTCAATTGAAAATGGTTTTTTTGTTTCATTTTTAAATGGGTCTTCACCATATTCATTTGATTCAATATCTCCTCTTTTGAAGATTGAATAAATTATATAAAATGGAATTATTTGATAAAATCCACTTTTCCCAAAATCATGTAATCTTTTAGAAGTAGCAAAAATAAATATAAGAAAAGGTAATCGAAATAATATTTTTGGCAATGAATTTTCTGTAGTTAAATAATATTCAATAAAAATAAAATAAATCAATAAAATAGATAATATTATTAAATATTCGGATCTAACTATTCTTCCATTACTATTAAAGTTGTAAAAATATTTATTGTTTTTTGGGATCCTGAAAAATTCTTGTAAATCAATTTCATTTTTCCTTGTACATTTTAATCCAAAAGCCAGCAAAAAAAACATCAATAAAAGGGCAATTATGGTTCCTGAGTTGAATGGCAAACCAAAATCATTCACCATAAAGATTTCCATTTTTCCAAAAAATGCTAAAGTATAAGGCAACAATAATTTGAAAATGAATAATAAAATGGCAACAATTATGATGTTGGCAATGATAAAATTCTTTACGGTAATGGTTTTGTAGTTTTTAAAGTAATATAAAAACCCAATAGCAGGAATGGTTAGCAATGCCATAAAGTGAACACCAAACGAAAGTCCGACTAGTAATGAAATTAAAAGCAGCCAACGATTTCCTCTTGGGGTATGCATATCTTGTTCCCAGCGTAAGCCGAGCCAAAATAGAATAGCAATAAACAAGGATGCCATAGCATATACTTCAGCTTCAACCGCACTTGACCAAAAACTATCCGAAAAAGTAAAGGCTAATGAACCAACCAAAGAACTTCCTAAAACAACGATTGCTTTGCTGTTATCAATTTCGGTGTATTGAGAAATTATTTTTTTTAATAATAGGCTTGATGACCAAAACATGAATAAAATAGTAAAGGCACTTGAAAACACAGACAACATATTCACCATTAAGGCTACTGATTCATTACTAGTAGCAAACATAGCAAAGAAAGCTCCCAAAATTTGGAATAATGGTGCTCCCGGCGGATGACCAACTTCGAGTTTTGCAGCAGTTGAAATATATTCACCACAATCCCAGAAGCTCATAGTAGGTTCAACGGTTAGCGAGAAAGTAATTAAGGCAATTGCAAATGTTGTCCAACCAAGGATGGTATTCCATTTATTGAAGTTAAAATTCATCATATAGATATGAAATGAAAGGGTTTTATTTACTGCTACAAAGAAACTATTTTTTTTAACGCAATTAAACGGGCACGAACAAATTTTTCTACAATAGATAACAGATTAAATACAAGTTTATTATCTGTCTAAATACAAATGATTTAAAAGGAAGTTTTATTTTTTTGGGGCAAATTGTTTGTGTAAAATAAAATTTGTACTAAATTTGCACCCGCATTAGCACTTATTGGTCTATGGTGTAATGGTAACACAACTGTTTTTGGTGCAGTCTTTCTAGGTTCGAGTCCTAGTAGACCAACTAGTAAATTTTAAAACCCCTGTAAGTAAGATACTTTACAGGGGTTATTTTTTTGTCACGTAGTAAATCATGAAAGCATAAAATTGTACATTTTGTAATAAAGTATTTTTTTTTATAACTTTCAATTGATTAAATTTGATAAAAATTTTATTTTATGAGATTATTTGTTTTAAAATGGTACCCAATAATTTTAGCATTTATATGTATGCTATATTCAATTACCCTGGGCCTTATGGGTAGGCAAGATGAAGCTTTATATTCTGCTCATTGGCCAGGTACAATCTTATTATTTTCAATTGCAATCCGTCAAAGAAGAAAGCCATGAGTACAAGTTTTTTTATTGTTGGTGGCGTAATCTTTGCGATATATTTATTTTTAATGTTTTGGAATATTGTATATTCTAACAAAAAACAAAAAGAAAATAATTATCCAAATATTGACAAAAAAGAGATATTAAATAAAAATAATAATCTTTAATGTAGTCTGTTACCTAAAGTTCGATAGTAATAATTAGTAGTTTTTTACAAATTCACTCAAAAGTTGGCTTTGTTAATAATCCTGCAACTGCCTTACTTTTATATGTAAATATTTGATTTAGTGATAACACAACTGTTTTTGGTGCAGTCTTTCTAGGTTCGAGTAATAGTAGACCAACAAAAAACTTCTCAAGCAATTGAGGAGTTTTTTTTATTTAGGGATATCTATCCCTTTAAAAAATTCTTCTAAACTTACTTTAAGTAACCTGCAAATTTTTATTAATGTTTTTAATTCAAAATTTGCTCCTGTTTCTAATCGCCAATAGGCAGATCGACTCATTTCTAAATCAAACGCAATATGTTCGTAATTAGAATATCCTTTTGCTTTTCTTAATTCTTTTAGTCGTAACGCAATAGCATTAAGCTCCTCTTGATTGGGTTTTGTATTAGAATTTTCCATACACAAAACTCATTAATTAGACTTTTCTATAGTACTCTATAATAAAGTACACTATATAATAGAATTTTATATCTTTGTGGGAAATTTAAAACACATTAATTATGAAAAACAAATTACTTTTACTAGCAATGGGTTTTGCTTTAACAACCCAAATGATTATTGCACAAGTACCATCTTATGTGCCAACAAATGGTCTTGTAGGTTATTGGCCTTTCAACGGTAATGCTGATGATGAGAGTGGTAATGGTAACAATGGAACGGTTAATGGGGCTGCTTTGACTACTGATAGATTTGGGAATGCGAATAGTGCATATAATTTTAATGGAACGAGTGACTATATTCAAACATCAAACACCAGCTCACTACCAACAGGAACTTCTTCTAGAAGTGTAAGCTATTGGATGAAATCTTCAAGTAGCCAAATATATATGACGGTATTTGGTTATGGAGATAATAATCAAAATCAAAAAGATTTTCATGTATGGCATAATTGGGATTGTAATGGTGTAAATATTAATATTTCAGATGTAGCAAGAACTTATACGACTGGCAATTTGGATGATGTTTGGAATAATTATGTTGTTGTATACGATAGTTCCGTTGATGTCTCAATTACCTCAGTAAAGATTTATAAGAACGGAGTACTGTTATCAAATATCTGTTCTAGTTATGGAGATGGCAACTTAAATACTGGAAATCTTTATCCATTAACTTTTGGGAAATATCATGCGACAAATCAACATTACTTCAGCGGTTTATTAGATGATATAGCTTTATGGAATCGTGCTCTTACCCAACAAGAAATAACTAATTTATATAACTCTATAATCACAAGCGAATGTTTAACAATGACAATAAATACAGGTGTTTTAAGTACAACACCAGTAACCTATACAAGTACAGTTAATATTTATCCTAACCCAGCAAATGACCAAATCACTATTGATTGCGGTAATTTAGCTAATGTTGTTGGTTGGAATATTAAAATTACAAACATGCTTGGTCAAGAAGTGTTTAACCAGCCTATGAACACACAACAATATCTTGTGCCTTTAAATTCATGGACTGGTCAAGGCATGTACTTTGTTAAAATAATTAATGCGCAAAACGAGGTTGTCAATATTAAAAAGATTATTTTGCAATAAACTGCTTTTATATAATGGAAAAACTCCTCAAGCAATTGAGGAGTTTTTTGTTTTATAAGAGTCTCTTAAATTTTAAAAGTTATCACCGGACGTAACGCATGATTTACTAAGTCTTCGCTAATGCTTCCATTAAAAAAGTGTGAAAGTCCTTTTCTGCCGTGTGTACTAACACCAATTAAATCGGCACCGATATGGTCTGCAAAATGTAAAATTCCGTTTTCAACATTTACATCATTATAGATATTTATAGAGTATTTGTTTATGTTAAAATTAGAAACAAAATTTCTAATAATTTCTTCGGCAACATGAGTAGGCTTAAAAGTGCTAGGCGTATTAATCATAGCCAACTCTAATTCTGCACCAAATTTGTTAGCGATATCAACTACTTTGGCAAATGGTTTTTTTATTTCATCAGTAAAGTCAGAAGCAAAAACAAATTTATCTACATTGAATTCACCAGCATCTTTTTTAATAATTAAAACAGGGACATCCGAATTACGAACAACTTTTTCCGCATTAGAACCGATAAACATTTCTTTAAATCCACTAGCGCCGTGAGAACCCATTACAATTAGATCAACTTCATTTTTTTTACTGATGTTCATAATGCCATCAAAAGCCAATTCAAATTGAATTACTTGAGATACTTTTAAACCATCAAGACACTCATCTTCCATCAAATCTTCCAATCTATTGATAGCCGCATTTTTGAAAAGCATAATTTCGGGAATATCGTGACCACTTCCTATGGCGTCTCCGGCTTGATGAGGTAATTCTAACATATGAAGAAGAATAATTTCCCCATTATTTTTTTTAGCAATTTGAGCTGCAACTTTTAATGCATAATAGGCATACTCCGAAAAGTCAGTGGGAACTAAGATTTTTTTCATGATATAAAAATTTTAATTTTGTATAGTAAAATTATTACATTAAAGATAATATTTTTTTTGATACAACAAGATTTTTTGATTTACAAAAAAAAACCTATATTTGCGCCGTTATTTACCATTCAAAATTAAATAATGAGGGAAGCATTGCTTCCCTCTTTTTATACAACTATGGCATTTAGAGATAAAATTTTGGAGTTATTAGAAGAAGGGTTAAAAGAAAAACCTTCTTTGTTTCTGGTAGATTTAACAATTACAGAAACATTCAAAGTAATAGTAACTTTAGATGGAGATAATGGTGTAAATTTGCAGGATTGTATCGATATAAGTCGCGCAATTGATAATAATTTAGACCGAGAAGAACAAGATTATTCATTGGAAGTAGCTTCGGCTGGAGTTTCTACACCATTAAAAATGGTGAGACAATATCGAAAAAATATTGGAAGAACATTGAAAGTTAAAACAGCTACAGAAACGATAGAAGCAGTATTAGAGCAGGTTTCAGATGAAAGTATTGTGCTTTCTTGGACAGCAAGAGAACCAAAAAAAATAGGAAAAGGAAAAGAAACAGTAGAACATAAACGCGAAATTCCTTATTCAGATATAAAAGAAGCAATTGTTACAATAATATTTAATTAATTTAGGCATGGAGAATATTGCATTAATCGATTCGTTTTCAGAATTTAAAGACGATAAGCTTATAGATAGAGTAACGCTTATGGCGATTTTGGAAGATGTATTTAGAAACGCATTGAAAAAGAAATACGGTTCAGATGATAACTTTGATATCATTATCAATCCTGACAAAGGTGATATGGAGATTTGGAGAAATCGAGTAGTTGTTGCCGATGGTGAAGTGGAAGATGAAAATCAAGAAATTGAATTGTCTGAAGCTCAAAAAATCGAACCTGATTTTGAAGTTGGTGAAGATGTTTCTGAAGAAGTAAAATTAATTGATCTGGGAAGAAGAGCAATTTTGGCATTACGTCAAAACTTGATTTCTAAAATTCACGAACATGATAATAATAATCTTTACAAACAATTTAAAGATTTAATAGGCGAAATTTATACCGCGGAAGTACATCACGTTCGTCCAAGAGTAGTAATTTTGATTGATGATGAAGGAAATGAAATTGTTTTGCCAAAAGAAAAACAAATTCCATCTGACTTTTTCCGTAAAGGGGACAATGTTCGTGGAATTATTGAAAGCGTTGAATTGAAAGGAAATAAACCTCAAATTATTATGTCGAGAACGGCGGATGTATTTTTGGAAAAATTATTTGAACAAGAAATTCCGGAAGTTTTTGACGGTTTAATTATGATTAAAAAAGTAGTGAGAATTCCTGGTGAAAAAGCAAAAGTAGCCGTTGATTCTTATGACGATAGAATTGATCCAGTTGGAGCATGCGTTGGTATGAAAGGCTCTAGAATTCATGGAATTGTTCGTGAATTAGGGAATGAAAATATTGACGTAATCAACTATACTACCAATTTGCAACTTTATATCACAAGAGCATTAAGCCCTGCAAAAGTATCCTCTCTTAAGATTGACGAAGAGAAAAAAAGAGCCGAAGTTTTCTTGAAATTGGAAGAAGTTTCAAAAGCTATTGGCCGCGGAGGACACAACATTAAATTAGCCGGACTTTTAACAGGTTATGAATTAGACGTAATTAGAGAAGGTGCTGCCATTGAAGAAGATGATGTTGAATTAACAGAGTTCTCAGACGAAATAGATGGATGGGTAATTGACGAATTTGCAAAAATCGGATTAGATACAGCAAGAAGTATTTTGAATCAAGATGTTGCTGATTTAGTGAGAAGAACTGATTTAGAAGAAGAAACCATTTTAGAAGTAATAAGAATATTGAAAGAAGAGTTTCAAGACTAATCTTTTAACGCAAAATTAGCTAACAATAATAAGATTTTATGTCTGAAGGAAATATTAGAATTAATAAAGTTTTAAGGGAATTGAATATTTCTTTGGAAAGAGCTGTGGATTATCTGAAGGATAAGGGAATTGTCATTGAAGCTAGTCCAAACACAAAAGTTTCTGATGATGTATATTCTATTCTTTGCGGACAGTTTGCCGGTGACAAAGGAAATAAAGAAGCTTCAAAAGGTATAAGCGAAGAAATACGTAAAGAAAAAGAAGCGCTTCGCATTGAAAGAGAAAAAGAAATCGAGGACAAACGCAAGTTAGAAGAAGATCGTCAAAAACAACAAGAATTGATTAAAGCGAAGGCAACGGTAATTGCTCCAAAACAAGTTGGAAAAATTGATTTAGAGCCAAAAGCACCAGCCGTGCAAATAGCAAAATCAGATCAAAAGTCAAAAACAGCTTCAGACTCGAGCGTAAGCGAAAAGCCGAAACAAAAGAAAGAAGTTGTTACAAAGAAAGAAGAAGTAGCACCAAAAGTTGCCTCAAAAGAAGAAAAGATTGAAGCGCCGGCTGCTGAAGAAGCTCCAATCGATGAAACACATACAACGCAATATCAAAATCTTTCCGGGCCAATATTAACTGGACAAAAAATAGATTTAGCGCAATTTAACAAACCAAAAAAGAAAAAAGAAGAGTTTAAAAACGAAGCTACTAAACCTGCAACTCCGGCAACTGGACAAACAGCACAACAAGCTGCAAACAGTAATGCCAACAAAAATAAAAGAAAAAGAATTCCGGGTAAACCAGGTGAAACAGGTAAACCCGTTATTGGTGGCGGAGGCGGAGGAAACGCTTTTGGGCCTAATAAAGCAGGTGGAGCTAAACCTGGTGGAGGCGGATTCCAAAAAGGGAATCGTCCTGCTATAGTTCAAAAAGTGGAGCCAACGGAAGAAGAAGTTAAGAATCAAATTAAAGAAACTTTAGAGCGTCTTCAAGGAAAAGGAAACAAATCTAAAGCGGCAAAATACAGAAGAGATAAGCGTGATTCTCATCGACAAAGAAGTGAAGATGAAATGCAGGCTCTTGAAGAAGGAAGCAAAACTATCAAAGTAACAGAATTCGTTACGGTTGGTGAAATTGCCACAATGATGGATGTGCCAATTACAAAAGTAATCGGAACTTGTATGTCACTTGGAATCATGGTTACCATGAATCAAAGATTGGATGCGGAAACACTATCAATTGTTGCAGATGAGTTTGGTTATGAAGTTGAATTTATTACTACTGACATAGAAGATGCCTTAGAAGTAGTTGAAGACAGACCTGAAGATTTAGTGACGCGTGCGCCAATTGTAACCGTGATGGGTCACGTCGATCACGGTAAAACGTCATTATTGGATTATATTCGTAAAGAAAATGTAATTGCCGGGGAATCTGGAGGTATTACACAACATATCGGTGCTTATGCCGTTACGCTTGAAGGCGGTCAAAAAATCACCTTCCTTGATACACCAGGTCACGAAGCATTTACCGCTATGCGTGCACGTGGAGCTCAGGTTACCGACATCGCTATCATTGTGGTTGCTGCGGATGATGATATCATGCCACAAACCAAAGAAGCTATTAGCCACGCCCAAGCTGCTAATGTTCCTATGATATTTGCGATTAATAAAATTGATAAACAAGGCGCTAATCCTGAAAAGATTAAGGAAAAATTAGCCGCTATGAATTTATTAGTAGAAGATTGGGGTGGAAAGTACCAATCGCATGATATCTCTGCTAAAAAAGGAACAGGAGTAAAAGAATTATTAGAGAAAGTATTGCTTGAAGCTGAAATTTTAGACTTAAAAGCAAACCCAAATAGACATGCTGTCGGAACAGTTGTGGAAGCACAATTAGACAAAGGAAGAGGCTACGTATCAACAATATTGGTACAATCCGGAACTTTAAAAGTGGGCGATTATGTATTGGCCGGAAAAAATCACGGAAAAGTGAAGGCCATGCATGACGAAAGAGGACATACCGTTATGTCCGCTGGGCCTTCAACGCCAATATCTATATTAGGTTTAGATGGTGCGTCAACTGCCGGAGATAAATTTAACGTATTTGAAGACGAAAGAGAAGCCAAACAAATTGCAACGAAACGTTTACAATTAATGCGTGAACAATCCGTTAGAACACAACGTCATATTACTTTGGCGGAAATTGGTCGTCGTATTGCATT
>CANKLK010000001.1 GCA_947482805.1 Flavobacteriaceae bacterium | reverse complement strand
CTTATGGAAAATCAATTTTAAAATTAAACCAAAAATTGTTTGTGATTTACACCTATCGCTATCTTAACAAAAATTAAAAATGACTGACAATAATAGTATGAAAAAAGCAAGAAAATTAGTTATGTATTACAGTTTAGGAATGGTATTTTCCTTTTGGATTATAGCTTTAATTCATTTGAACAGCTTCCTGTTTGAACGCCATTATTTGTATGCCAATTGGAGTAACATTGTGAAAACTTCAATTATTTCTGGAGCACCATTTGGAATGGCTATTTGGGCTTTGTTGTCCTATCGGTTTCCCATAAGTTCCATTGATTTAAAGTTTATTTTTAACCTAATTAAACCCTATTTGATTCATTATATTATTGGAATTGTTTTGGCTTTGTTTCTAATTGCTGGAACTCAAATTTACATTCTTTATTTTGACTCCGACTACTGTTTGGCCACTTATTATAAGATTTTTGGATTTGCAGTATTGATGGGAATACCCTTTGCCATTGGGTTTTATAATCTTAAAACGATAAAATTATGAAAATAGAAAAAGGATATGGTATTTATTATATCGTTCATGCTATTAGCACACTAGATTTGGAGTTGCTAACCGAAATTCTAACGCCGCTTGCACATTCTGTTTACCAGAAATCGGAGGTGTCACAAATTCTTTATGAATTTGAACGCGTTTTTAAAGATGTATTATCCCCTTCAGACACCCATTTTGAGGTAAGTCATGGTTTATGTAATTCACCAATTTGTTGTCCGTATAAATACACATTTGTGGCCAACTCTAGCGGTATAAATTTTTCTTTAAAGTTTAGAGAAACAAAAAAAGGGATGATTTATATTGATGAGTGTAGAGGGGATTCATTCGAAAAGCAAATTATAGTTTTAAAATTTAAGGGGTACCTAATTGATGTGCCATTTTAGTACTACTATATTAACTTTTTAAAATATCAATTCATTTAAAAAAAAACAAAATGACAGAAGCACAAAAAACAACAGCAAAACAAATTATCAAAGAATACGAAGACTTATTCTATGAAAAACCAATTACAGTTGATATGGGAGATAGGAAAATAATTCTTAAAAGAAATGGTCCCATTTTGCATCCACACTACAAAGAAATTGGAAACAACAAAATACTTTTTGGTGTGGGAACCGAATATACTAGTTATGAAATGGTAGTTGTTGGTATTAACAGCTGGAATATAATTAAGCCAAATGGTGCTATTTTAGACAAAGCAGCCTATACCGATGAAGAATTGGAACTGACACAAGAGCCAGTAGAGATTAGTCCTTTCAGTTCTGGAGGAAGTTTAATTCGGTTTTAAAAATGAAAATACCACGAGAATATACCATTAATTATATCGTTCATGCCATAAGCATTTTAGATTTGGATTTGCTTACTCAAATTCTTAGACCACTTGCTAACTCAGTTGTTGAAAAAGTTGAGGTGGAGCTATATATTCATGATTTTGAACGTATTTTTAAGGAGTTGGATTTTGAAGATACCTATTTTATAGTAGAACATGGATTGTCCAAAATTGAGGGGTCTAGCGATTATAAATATACTTTTATTGCCAATTACAGCTGTGTAAATTTCACCTTAAAAATTGAAGAAACTTTTGATGGCATTGTTATCATTCAGGAATTCAGTGAAGGAATCAATGAAAACGAGATTCGATTTTCTAGTTTTAAAGGGGATGATATTGAAGTACCGTTTTAGGGAATTGTAAACGTTAAATAAATAAATAGTTACGTATGCTAAGTTTATTTTTTTAAACGAAGAAAAAATGTTAATATTGAGAGGTATTAATTTTTTGGTTTTTTTACAAGTTAAATTAAAAATAAATACATTTAAAATATAATAAATGGAATCGCAAATTTATATTACCGTATTCTTATCAATTGTAATAATTGCATTGCAATTGTATTTCGTGTTCTTTAAAAAGAATGATAAAAGTATTGACTCAAAACTGGATATTTTTTCTAATTCTTTAAATCGAATAGAAAGTAATTTGAAAGAGGATTTTAGAGTTAACCGAGATGAAAGTAATAATTTGGCGAAAGAAAACCGTAATGAACTTAATAATACCCTTATAGAATTTAAAAAAGAAATAAGCGAAAATTTAAAAACGATTACTGAACAAAACCAAAAAGCTCTTGAAAAACTTACCAATACTCTTGAGCAAAAGGTTTCTGCACTTACAGAGAAAACGGAACAAAATGCTAAAGATTCAAGAGAACAATTAGCCAATAGCATCAAGGAATTTTCTGAAACAAATTCAAAAGCACTTGAAAAAATTAGTAAACAAGTGGAAGATAAACTCAAAGACTTAAACGACCAAGCCAAAGCAGATGCTATTCTCATGCGTGAAGCACTTGAAAATGCTTTTAAAGGATTTGGAGTTAATTTTGATAAGAATATTGTTTCATTCAATGAATTACAAAAAGAAAAATTTGCCGATCTTGAAAAAAGACAAAATGATTTAATTCTAAATACAGAAACAAAGCTAGAAAGCATAAGAGTTACCGTAGAAGAAAAATTAGAAAAAACTTTAAGTGAACGACTAGGACAAAGTTTTGAAACTGTTGGAAAGCAATTGATCGAAGTACAAAAAGGATTGGGTGAAATGCAAACCATTGCAGCTGATGTAGGAGGATTGAAAAAAGTGTTAAGCAATGTAAAATTGCGAGGTGGTGTTGGAGAAGTTCAATTGGCGATGCTTTTGGAACAAATCTTAGCTCCTAATCAATACGAAGCCAATGTTAAAACTAAAAAAGGCAGTAGCGATAGTGTCGAATTTGCCATTAAACTTCCAGGAAAAAGTGAAGACGAAAATAGCGTTGTATATTTACCTGTAGATGCTAAGTTTCCCAAAGATACTTATGAGCATTTAATTAATGCCTACGAAAATGCAATACCAGAAGAGATTGAAACTGCAACTAAAAATTTAGAGGTTACTATTAAAAAAATGGCAAAAGATATTAGTGATAAATACATTGACCCTCCTAATACTACCGACTTTGCTATTATGTTCCTTCCTTTCGAAAGTATTTATGCCGAAGTAATTAGACGCAGTGCATTAGTTGACCAATTGCGAGACCAATACAAAATTACTGTAGCAGGACCTACAACTTTAATGGCAATATTAAATAGTTTGCAAATGGGCTTTAGAACTTTGTCCATCCAAAAACGAAGTAGCGAAGTATGGAACATTCTAAGTACTGTAAAAAAAGAGTTTAGTAATTTTGGAGGTTTATTAGAGAAAGCTCAAAAAAATATTCAAACTGGACTTGGACAATTAGATGATGTTGTGGGAACAAGAACCAGAGCCATACAACGACAATTGAATAATGTTGAAACCATACCAACATTAGAAGCTAAAAATATTGGACCTGAAATAATTATAGATGCATTTGATGATATAATTGAAAAATAAATTAGTAGACTGTAAATAAACAAGAAAGAAGAAAATTCAATAGCACATTCAGTAGAATATAAAAATAAAAAACATGGAAATAAAAAGCATAGAGATTATTAAACAAGAATTTAATAATGGAAATAATGGAATTATTTATGATGATATTAATTTAGAAGATAAAAACAAGTATTACTGGAAATGTAGTGATTGTGATGAGATTTGGCAAACATCAAATTATCAGAGAAGAATTGTAAAAAAGGGGAATTGTTTATTTTGTACAGGTCAAAAAGTTAGAAAAGTAGAAAGTTTAGGCTTTCTATATCCTGAATTAATAACTGAATGGTCTAGTGAAAATAATAATGATATCTATAACTATTCAATTAAATATTATGATAAAAAGGTAAAATGGATTTGTAAAGATTGTAATAATCATTATGAGCAAAGAATACCTTTAAGAATTAATGGTTCTGGTTGTTTATGCAAAAAAGTTACTTTAATAAAACATCCCGATTTAGCAAAAGAAATTCAAAATGCTAATCCTTCCAAAATTACAATAGGCACACACGATAAGTATGACTGGAAATGTCAAGAATGCGGTCATATTTGGAAAGAAGAAGTAAACAAAAGAGTTAACGGCAAGTCAAAATGTCCAAAATGTTCTAAAAGCAAAGCGATTGAAGGAAATACTTTGGCGGACACCCATCGACAACTTATGAATGAATGGGATTTTGAAAAAAATATGATATCTCCTTTCAAAATAACATCAAGAAATTCTTCAGAAATAATAAGTTGGAAATGTGAAAAATTCCCAGATTATCATAAATGGGATATTAAATTGGAAAGTAGAGTTTCAAAAAAACCTACAGGATGCCCATATTGTTCAGGAGACAAAACTTCAAAATTGGAATCTATTGTTTCGGATAATCCTAAATATAGAAATGAACTTCTAATTAAAGAATTTGATAAAGAAAAAAACGCTTTAAAAATTGACGAAGTAAGAGCTAAAAGTTCAAAAAAAATCTACTGGAATTGTTCAAATTGTAATCATTCATGGCCAGCAACTCCAGCCAATAGAACTGGTCCAAATGAAACAGGATGCCCTGAATGTTCTATTAAACTAAATAAAAAAGGTCAGTCTATAGCTGAAAATAAATTAAGAACAGAATTAAAGAAAACCTTCAATTCTATTCTAGAAAGTCCAAAACGGACAGGATTTAAATTTAAATCAAAAATAGAGATAACAGCCGATTTTTTTATTAGTGAACTTGGTTTAGCGTTTGATTTAGACCCTATTTTTACACATAAACAAAAACCATCCTTATCTTTTAATCGTGATAAAGAAAAATCAGATGCTTTAAAGAATTACTATAATTTTTTTAAGTTGCGTGAAGACCCATTAACTAAAATCTCATCAAATGATATAATATATAATTGCTCTTCAAATAATTACAAAGAATTGGCTAAATTAATTTATTTAAAGATATTAGATTTATATCCTAATATTGATAATAATATTAAGTCAAAATTATTAAAAGAAATAAATAGTTAAATGCAATCATTTTAATAATTTTTAAAACAAATGTTTTTTTTTGAAATTAATTTATCCAATTATAACAAAATTCGTTTTTCGAGTTTTAAAGGGAAAGATATTGAGGTGCCGTTTTAGGAAGTTTCTTTAAATAGATAATCAAGCAGAACCTAAGCAATGGGTGCTGATTATTATTTAATCTTTTTAATAAAAAATTAGGGTATTTTTTTCTATTCTTTTTTTGATTTGGTATATCGGGATTTGTGTCGTTGATAATACCCCTTACTATAATTTTGCCTTTTAACTGCGTTTGGACTTGTGCTAATTGATTTTCTAACGTGTCCTTTAACCAATTTACCAGTTCGAGTGTGATAGGGTTTCACATAACTATTGGATGTTTCTGATTTAGAATAATTACCTGAAATAAACACCAAAAAAGCAATAATACCCACAATTACAATGGAAAATAAACTATTATCTTTATTTCTTTTCGGTGGTTCCATAAAAGTCAATTAATAAAAATATCTTACTTAAAAAATATTTTAAGGATACTAGCTCCAATTTTTCTTTGCAAACCACCTTTTGTTGTAGGTATTCCGGTAGTTCTTGCAAATTTTTGTTTGGCTTGTGCTATCCCTAACAACCTACTTAACGAGAATGAAAATCCAAATTTACCCATGATTCTGAAATTTATGAATTTATTTATTGGCAATAAATAGTTTAATTAATTGTATAAGAAGCAGAGTTTCCATCATTACTTACTTTTAGAGCAAATGGTTCCTGATTTTTCGAAACATGTATTTCAATAGTTGGTGTTCTATCTATAAAATTACCTATTTGAACTTTACATAAAAAACCTTTATTAACAGGTCCATATGTTTGACTCCAACCTGTAACTTGAATGCCACTATTGGTATAGTTTCCTTGGGGTGTAGTTGCTGTCCAATTGCTAAATCGACCATAAGAACCGTTGCCATGAATAACATATTTCACGTAATAATTGTCTGGAATAACTGTAGTAGTGTTGTCATCTTTACTACATGCTGAAAAGTTAAAAATAGATAATACACAAACTATAAATAGATTGATTTTAATAATACTTTTTTTGCTAAAATTTACTTTCATTATTTTATATTTATGATTAATATACTTTACTTATTCTTTTTATTTGTTATCAAATTTATAAAAAAAAACTATAAATTGTTATTTCTTTATAAACAATAAACTACAAATCAGGATATTGGCTAACATTTTATTGTTATTTATGTTCTAAAAAACATATCCCCACATTAAGTGGGGATATTATTAAATACTACCAACCATCTTTTTTACTGGGAATTGTATCGCTTTCAAGAGTTTTTTTTAATTCATTGTTCAAAGAATTAAATGTTGATTCAATTTCCTGAGGATAATTTTTATAAGTTGTTCTTATTTCTCCAGATTCTTTGTAGGCATAACTTGTATCTGCTAGTCCAACTGCATACCATCCGCCACTAGTATATTGACTAGGAGTAAAATACCTTTCTAATGAAGTAACGTCAAATTTATACTTTCCATCTTTAAAAGAAATTTCAATTTGATATCTGCCATTTTCACAATTATTGGATAAAAGTATTTTTAGACATAACATACTTGGATTGATTCCTTCAATTCTGATGTAGTCGTTTTCTATTTGAGCTTTAATGACTTCTCTTGGGTTTTTATAAGTAATATTTATCCAGTCCATTGTTTTCTTATATAATTCACTTGCTGTTTTATTTGGTACTGTTCCAATAACGTAATCAGTAAACCCTTCTTTTGTAAATTTAAACTCAGTTTCTTGAGCGGTCATTACAGCATTAACCAACAATAATAGCATCACAATTTTTTTCATTTTTTTTAATTTAGATTAATATTTTAAACAAATGAACTCAAAGACTTTGACAACTTGGGTCAATGGTTTGTTTATTTAATTATTATTGTCCTAATTTGTCAAATAAATTTAAAACATGCACAATCAGAATAAAATATTACGGGTACTTCAATTAATTTCTCTTCTAAAGAAAGAACCAGCAAAGTCTATCAGATTTCTATCGGGGATATTAGAAAGTACCGACAGAACCGTGTATCGATATTTAGATTTGATAAAAGAATTGGGTTTTGAATTACAAAGAGACCAGAACAATCGTTTTTACATAATTAACGATATGGAAGAGGAGCCCTATTCCTTTTCTAATGAAGAAGTTGTGTTGTTAAAAGAGTTATTACTCAGTGTTGGAAAGGATAGTAAATTAAAAGATTCGATTTTAAAAAAAATCTATTTTAAATCTGAGATAGCCATTCACGGCAATCATATTTTAAAAGCTCATTTAGGTAAAATAGTTGAAAAATTAAGTGTAGCAATTCAGGAAGAAAAAAGGGTAATCTTAAAAGACTATCATTCTGCAAACTCACAAAAGATATCCGACCGCCTAGTTGAACCTATCACCTTCAGTGACAACTATAATTCTTTAATCGCATTTGAAGTTGAAACAGGTGAGAGCAAATATTTTAATATTGAAAGAATAACAGACATAATTGAATTAAATACTAAACAAGAGTTTCAAGAAAAACACAAAAACGACAAACCTGATATTTTTGGTTTTAGCGAATTAAATGGAGAAAAATTTGAAGTTGAATTAAGGTTAACATTACGAGCCTATTTAATCTTAAAGGAAGAATATCCTTTAGTTCAGCCTCATGTTAAAAAAGAACCTAAAAAAGAAACGTATCTTTTAAAATGCAAAGTAAATAACCCGAAAGCAATCACAAGATTTATTCTTGGATTTCCTGATGATGTTGAGGTAGTAGGTACGGAGAAATTTATGGAATATTTAAATAAGTAAAAGCAAGGTGTTTCGAAGCTTTTTTAGAGATTGAAAACGTTAAATCAAAAAATAGTTACGAATACTAAGTTTATTTTTTTTAATCAAAAAAAAATGTTAATATTGATAGGTAATAAATTAAAACAATTATGAAAAGATATATTGAAATTATTTTCGACAACAGTGGTAGTATGAATGATTATATCAATAGTGTCCAAAAACATATTATTGCTAAGAATATCTTTAAAAATACAATTATACCAAAACTCGATTTAAAAAATGATTATGTAGTATTGAGAACATTAGCTTCAGGATGTGAAAGGGGTGTGTCAAAAACTATTCAATTGGAAAATGATAAAATAAAAATGATTAATAGCATTGATTCTATTCAATGTTATGGAGGAACACCACTTTATTTCACTATTAAGGATAGTATTGACGCATGTAATAATGTAAAAGCCAATGAGAAATTTATTTTTATTCTTACTGATGGTGATGATACTTGTAGCAAAAGCCCATATGAAATCTTAGGAAATGATTTTCTTAAAATAAAAGAGCAGCTCAATTTAAATACAATTTTAGTACAATTCGCTATTGAATCTTCTATTACAAAAAATAACTTAACTTCTTTTGGTCAAAAAATTGGAGCAACTAATGTTTTTGTTAGTTCAGGCGAAGCGACTAATTTAAATATTATAGAAAAGAAATTAACAAAAGCTTTTATTGAAAGTGGTCTAAATAAATCAGGATTTCCACATTGTGAAGTGAAAAACCCAGATAATAAATATAAGTTGACTGATTTACAAGAATTTGACATTAATTTTATTCAACTATTATATTTTGAAAAATTAGTAAGTTGGAGTCCTTTAAAAATTAAATTTATCGATTCGTCACAATTAATGGAACTTGATTTTGTGTATACCTTGAGATTCAGAAATTGTTTGTCTGAAAGCTCCGTAAAGCAGATGTTACTTCAATTGGAAAAACCTTACATATATTCTTTTGATTGTATTTATTGGGATTTTAAACTTCGTGTTTGGAAATATTTTCCAGAAATATCAGACTTGAAACTAATACCAAATCCAGATGCTTTGTTAGCTGATATAGAAGTTGATGACTTGTTTTACAGAGATAAAAATAAAACAAGTGAGAATTTTAACGAAGGAGTAAATTACCAAGTAAATTTATTAGAAATGAACGATTTATATAAAGCTAAATATAACTTAGTTAACTCTAAAAATGATATGAATAAAGAGCCTATATATTTGAAAGATGGGGATATTGTTAGATTTAGTAAATGATAATAAATATCCACGTAAACAATAATTTTAATTCATCTAACAAAAAAAATAATATTTTGAAATTTATAGATTTATATGCTGGCTTAGGCGGTTTTCATCTTGCACTTGAAGAATTAGGTCATGATTGCGTTTTTGCATCCGAAATTAACAAAAATCTTCGTGATTTATATAAAATTAACTTTCCAAATTCAAATATTCATGGTGATATTTTGAAAGTTGATGTAATTAATGATATTCCTAAACATGATATTCTTTGTGGAGGATTTCCATGTCAACCATTTTCAAGAGCAGGAAAACAATTAGGATTTGAAGACGAACAAAAAGGTAATCACTTTTTTAAAATCATTGAAATTTTAAAGTATCATCAAACAGAATTCATTTTACTTGAAAATGTTGAAACAATACTTAAACATGATAATGGAAATACATTTAAAACGATAACTTCTCTTTTAGAAAATTTAGAGTATGAAATTGACTTTAAAATAAATTCGCCACATGAATTTAATATACCACATCATAGAAGAAGGCTTTTTATTGTTGGTAGAAAAAAAAATAAATCCAGAAAAAATAGTTTAGAACATTTTACATGGCCAGAAAAAAAAGATATCAATTTAACTTCAATTGAAACCATATTTTTTGATCGAGATGATGATGAAAATTTACAAATAAGTTCAAAACATAAAAATGTTTTTAACATTTGGAACGAATTTGTAAAAAATTTTCCAAACCCTTCTGATCTTCCTGGGCATCCAATTTGGGCACATGAATTTGGTGCAACATATGAATATGAAACAAAGACACCTTATGCTACTCCCATAAATGAATTAAAAGAAAAATTAGGGGTTTTTGGAAAACAAATTATTGGAAATAATAAAAATGAAATCTTATTAAATTCTATTCCTAGATATGCTGCATATCCTGAAAATGTTTTTCCAAGATGGAAAATAAATTATATCCGAAAAAACAGAGAATTTTATAATAAATACAAAGGATACTTAGATGAATTTAAATTAAAATTGGAAGGACTTGAATTTTCAAATCAAAAATTTGAATGGTCCTGTAAAGGGGAAAAAAATAATTTGGATGATAAAATAATACAATTCAGACAATCTGGATTAAGAGTTTCAAAATCAAATTGGTTTCCTGCACTAACAACTGTAAAAACACAAAATATATATTTACCAAAATTAGACAGAAAAATGTCTATTAAAGAAGCTGCTCAATTGCAATCAATGCAAAAATTAAAAAAAATACCTGATCATACTAACGGCGGTTATAAAGCTTTTGGAAATGCTGTAAATGTAGAAGTTGTAAAACTAATCGCTAAAAATTTATTAAATGGAAAATAATAAAAAAAATGCTCCAATTACATTTGGCCCAGCTGCATATAGTATTTTAAAAAACTTACCTGGAAGTCTGGTAGGAATTTTTGCTGAATTTATTGATAATTCGATTGCTAGTTACATAAAAAATAAAATTGAATTAGAAAAAATAAATGGACATAACTTTAAATTAGAAATAAAAATTGACAAAATTGATGATGAAATAATTATTACGGACAATGCTGCAGGGATTAATGAAAAAGATTTTCAAAGAGCTCTTCAACCAGCAAATAGACCTGAAGACACAACTGGACTAAATGAATTTGGCATGGGTATGAAATACGCAGCGGTATGGTTGTCAAATGAATGGGAACTTCATTCTAGTGCAATTGGAGAAACTGTAAGTAGAAAAACTATATTCAATTATAAAAATGTTATTGAAGAACAGTTGGAATTTTTGCCAATTGAAGAAAAAAATAAATCTATTAATGAACATGGAACAAAAGTTATATTAAGATATCTCGAAAATAAGCATGTTTCCCCATTTCCCCAAAAAAGAATTATTGAAAAATTATCTAATATTTACAGAAATTATTTAAGAGAGTATGGCTCTTTTCAATCAAAAGAAAAAAAATACGATATTAACATTATTGCATTTGGAGAACATTTGAAATGGAAAGAATATGGGTTTCTTAAACAACAATGGTATAAAGATAGACAAGGAGATGAGTTAATAAATAGTGCTGTTATTGAATGGAAATATGAAATAAAAAAGCAACCAATAGAATGGGAAGAAGATGTTATGGACAAATATGATTCAACAATAAATAAAATTAAAAAGAGATTAGTTGTATCTGGTTTCGTAGGAATCTTACCCGATGGAAATCAAGCTCATAAAAATGGATTCGTCATAACACGAAGAGGTCGCGTCATTGAAGGATTTGACCAAAGAATTTTTCCAAGTCCAATTTCATCAAGAAGTAGCAGGTCTTTTCAATATGTTAGAATTTATGGTGAATTAAATTTTGATGAAGTTGAAGTTTCTTTTGACAAGTCTAAACTATCAATATCTCAAGATATTAGAGATATATGTTTCACTCAAATTGCTGAAGAATTAAAAAAAATTAAATTTCCAGAAGATCAAAATCAAACTTATAATTTAATCAAACAAGCAAATGAACATAGAGCAAAATTTTCAAGGGAAGAAGTTTCTAAAGGGATAGAAAATTATCATAAAGTCCACGAAAAAAATGATGACTATATTTTAGACCAAGGTTTAAACATAGTAGGACAGATGACCTTTGATAAAGAATATCACGAAGAACTTCATAAAGAATCTCAGTCATTAACAAAAGAGAAGATTGTCCCACGAGAGTTTTCGAAACAAATTAATATTAGTTACGATATGTGGAATGTAAAATTGAATTGGGTTAATGAAGAATCGTTGAAATGGTTATATAATATTGAAAAAGATTATTCAAAAAAAGAACTTAAAATATTTTTAAATATGGCAAATGACATAGTAGTAAATAATTCTATACTTAAGGAAGATGTTAATTTTATGGATATGATTTTCTGTTTGGGAATAAGTGAATTAAAAGCTGAACAGCAAGGGGCGCAAAACCCAGAACTAATGAGATATGCATTCAATGAATATTTAAAAGTACTTAAATCTAAATAACATGTATACTGTAACACTAAATAAAAATAAAGGAAGTAATTCAATTATCGAAGGAAAATCTTATGAGCAATTATCTGCAAAGTTAAATTTTTTAGATAAAGATGAAAGAGAAAACTTATTATCAAGTTCAAAAAAAATTCTTGAAAATTGTATCCCTCCTATAGTAAATAGTGGTAACCATAAATTTAATGATACAACTGGCTTAGTTTTCGGTTATGTGCAAAGTGGGAAAACTTTATCATTCACATCTGTTATGGCCTTGGCACAAGATAATGATTATAGAGTAGCTATATTAATAGCTGGTAGAACAAATTTATTATTAAGTCAAAACACAGAAAGACTTATGGATGATATTGGAGATAATAAAGATATAAGTGTAATTTCAAATGTATCCGACCTTGGTTTTGTAAAAAACATTCAAAAAAAATTAAATAATCCCAAAGGAAAATTATTAATTATAACAGTTTTAAAACATCAAAAACATATCGAAAATTTAGTGGATTTATTTAATGATATTAATTTAAAAAGTTTACTTTACAGTAAATCAATATTAATTTTTGATGATGAGTCAGATCAGGCAAGTTTAAATACTCAATCAAAAAAAAATAAGCTAAAAAGTTCAACAGATGAGAGTGCAATATTTTCATCAATTAAATTATTAAGAGGAGCAATACCAAATCATTCATACATTCAATATACTGCAACACCACAGGCTAATTTATTAATTGATTATATTGATTTGCTTTCACCAGAATGGCATGTACTTTTAGAACCAGGAAAAAATTATACTGGTGGAAATACATTTTTTAAAACTCCACTTACCGATAAATTAATTTATAATATCCCAGAAAAAGAAAGATTTCACTATAAAGATAACAATCTTTTAACACCTCCTACTGGATTAATTGATTCTATCTATAATTTCATATTTAGTTCAATATTTTTATGTTATGATGATTTTGATTTAATTAAAGATAATTTTAATAATAAACTTTCTTTAACTTCAATGATGATTCATCCTTGTTTTAGACAAGACTCTATTTCAAAATTTGTTAAATGGACTAAATCGATTTTAGAAGGTATCCAAGAAAGTATTGATAATAAAGATTATAAAACAATTGATAAGATGTATGGAAAATATATTAAAAAATATCCCGATATTTTTATAAATGTTCCTAAAATAGATAAAGTAGTTAGTTTTATTGATGATGAGTTTTTAAGTAGCTATAAAGTTCATGAAGTAGTTGGTGGAATGGAAAAGAAACCTTTTGATTGGAATTTTTGTAATCATCATATTCTAGTAGGTGGGCAATTATTAGACAGGGGATTTACTGTTGAAAATTTAATCGTAACATACATGCCCAGAGACACTAAAGGGAAAAATAATGCTGATACTATAGAACAAAGGTGTAGGTTTTTTGGGTATAAAAAAAGTTATATAAAATTGTGTGAAGTTTATATTCCCATTGATTTAAAATCAGATTATGTTAGTTATGTAGATCATGAAATAAATTTAAGAAATTTATTATCAAAAGTTAATCTTTCTGAATTTAAAAAATCTGGAAGCCCAATGCTAACTGGAATAAATTTGAATTTAACAAATCCAAGTAGAATTGGAAGTGGTATTAGAACAGAGCAATTAAAAGGATTTAAATATTTTGAACCTCCGTTAAATATTGATAAAAATAATGAAATTATAAATGAATTCATTGATGAAATACCATCAACTTCTTGGAATGACTTAATGCCAATCAAAAAAATAGATCAAGCTGATAATACCAAACACAAAGTCTGTAAAATATTATTGAAAGAATTAATTAATTTAATAGTTAATATTGACATTGGGAATGCTTATGAATCTATTAAAAGAAGTAATTATGAACGTTTTATTTATCATTTAATTGAAAACTGCAAACAAGAATACGCTTGGGTTATTCTAATTTCACCAGAAAGAACTAAAGGTAGAGTAAGGACAATTTCCGTTGACCATACTGAAAAATACAAAAATCCTTTCAAAATATCATCTCTAGCAAATAATCGCCCGTCCTATTTTGGGGATTCTAAACTATTAAAAAATAAAGATTCAGGGAGAGATACCTTTTCTTATAATGAAGAATTAATTATACAAATACATAAAATACATGCTACAAAAGACACTGATATTAAGGAATCAATTAGAGATAAGAGTTTTTACACGCTAGCTTTTAACTTTCCTGAAAAATATTCTCAAACTTATGTAACAAAAAATATTACAAAATGAAAACACTTTTAAGTTTAATAAAAGAAATTAAAAAAAAATCACAATCAATGGGAATTTTGATTGCTGATTATTTTCCAAATTCGAGTAGTCATTTAATAGCTGTAAATAATGAAGATGAGATTATATTGTTTATAAATTTTTCGAATAAGGACAATCAAACGTTTACTTCAAGTAAGGGTAGATTTTTGGAAGTAGATTATGATGTAAAATGTGATATTAAAAGATTATACGGTCAAAAAAATATTACACAAAAATTTTGTGTTTTAAAACTTAATAAATTAGAGTCAGATAATATTTTATTAAAATATTTTTTAAATCTTTGTATAGATCTTATAACGAAACTTGGCGAAATGCCTGAAATATCTGATATCTATACACATATAGAAAATACAAAAAGACTTTTTGAACAACTAACGCAAAAAACGAATACAGATGAAGTTGGTCTTTGGGGAGAATTATTTTTAATTACAAAATCAAAAGAGTTAAATTATATAATTGACAGCTGGCACATTGACAATACTGATCGTTTTGATTTTAATGATGGAAGAAATAAAATAGAAATAAAAACGACAACGAGAAATAGCAGGACGCATCATTTCAGTCTTAATCAACTTGACAAAATGCAATCTTCTAATGTTATAATTTGCTCAATTATGACATCCAAAACGGGATTAGGAATTACAGTTTTTGATTTATATGAAGAAATTATTTCTAAAGTTGACTATATACATCAAATAGTCTTTAAAGAAAAAATGTTTAAAATATGTGGAGATAAACTCCCAACTTTTAATACCAAGTTAGATTTAGGAATGGCTAATTCAAGTTATAAGTTCTATTCTGTAGGTTCAATTCCATCAATTGATTCGAGTTGTATTGAATCTGGAGTCTCTAATGTTGAATTTGATAGCGATTTACAGACAATTGCATTTTTAGATTTAAATAATTTTTCATCAGAAAAGCTTTTTTCACTTTTCAATTAAAAAAATATATGCCAGCATTTTATTGTAATACATTTGAAAATCATAGAAATAATTCAACTGATGAAATTGTTGGAGAAATTTCAAAAAATTACAGTAAGTATCATCTAAATCAAAAGAATCTACAGACTGAAAGTTGGATCGATACAATAAACATATTTAAAAAAATTCACAAGGAATCAATAAGTTTAAATAAAGAAATTGGAAAATGGGGAATTTTGTATGAATATAAAATTCCAAGGAGAGCGAAAAGAATAGATGTAACAATAATTACCAATAATATTATTTTTATTATTGAATTTAAAAATCATGAAAAAATTTATAAACCTTCTGATATTTCGCAACTTGAAGATTATTGTTTAGATATTCGTGATTTTCATTTTGAAAGTAAAAATAAAATAATTGTTCCTATATTACTTTGCACAGATGCACCTTCTATTATAAATAAATTTGAAAAAAGTGATGATTTTGTGCAAAGAAATTATTTTGCAAACAGCAAAAATATTTCTGAAATATTATTCAATATTAATAAAATTTATGATTCTAATATTGATGAAATAAATTATTATGATTGGAATAATAGTAAGTATTCACCGACTCCTACAATTATTGAATTTGCACAATCGCTCTATGCGGGGCAGTCTGTATCTGAAATTTCTAGAAATGGTGCTGGTGAAAAAAATTTAACAAATACCACTTCAGCAATATTAAATGCGATTACAGATGCTAGTATAAATAAATCAAAGATAATTTGCTTTATTACTGGAGTTCCCGGTGCAGGAAAAACATTAGCTGGTTTAAATATTGTTCATAACAGGGAATTTAAATCTATTGATGATGAACTTGCAGTGTTTTTATCTGGAAACAGTCCACTTGTTAAAGTTTTGTCCGAAGCATTAGCTAGAGATTTTATTAAACGAGAAAAGATTAATAAGGTAGAAGCTAAAAGAAGAGTTAAGACATTTATTCATAATGTTCATGAATTTATAGATGAATATTATGATGATAAATCAAAAATCCCTGTTGATCGAGTGATTATTTATGATGAAGCACAACGTGCTTGGACAAAAGAACATAAATCAAGAAAGTCTAGAGGTATAATAAATGAATCGGAACCAGAAATCCTAATGTCTATTATGAACAGATTTGATGATTGGGGTGTAATTATTGCTTTAGTAGGAAGTGGTCAAGAAATAAATACAGGAGAAGGAGGATTAAGTGAATGGGGCAAAGCAATTCAGAAAAAATTTAATGATTGGAAAGTCTATATTTCCCCAGAACTTGAATTTGGAAGAAATATAGATGGAAATTTAAAATTATTTGAGAATAAACCCAAAAATATTGAAATTATTGAGTCAAAGTCATTACATCTTAACACTTCAATTAGATCATATAAAGCTAGTTATCTTTCAAATTGGGTTTCGTTAGTTTTGGAAAATAAAAATTTAGAAGCTGAATTAATTTATAAGGAAAAATTAGTAAACTTCCCTCTATATATTACTAGAGATTTAGAAATCGCAAAAAAATGGCTTCTAAATAAATCTCGGGGAACAAGAAGAATTGGATTAATATCTAGTTCTGGAGGAAGAAGGTTAAGAACTTACGGTTATGATCCTTATTATGGACTTAGAGGAGACTCTTCACAAGATGAATTAGGTAATTGGTATTTAAATACATCTAGTGATGTTCGTTCATCAAATTTTATGGAAGTAATAGCCACAGAATATGCAGTTCAAGGTTTAGAACTTGATTGGACTGGGTTACTTTGGGATGCAGATTTAAGAAGAACTAATAATCAATGGAACTTTAAGCAATTTAAAGGCACGAAATGGCAAAATGTTGGAGATGAACAAAAAAAACAATATATTATAAATAAATACAGAGTATTATTAACTAGAGCTAGAGAAGGTATGATATTATTTATTCCAGAAGGAAGTGATAATGATATTACCAGACTTCCCGAGTTTTATGATGAAACATACGAATTTCTAAAATCCTGCGGAATAATTTCAATTTAGCCCTGATATTTATCCCAGATTAAATTAAATATTTCATTAATTTTTTTTTCACTCTTAATATTTATATTTTGTTTGAAAAAGAAATAAGCTGAAAGCCTGTTTCCTTCTTTAATAAATTCTACTAATTCATTTTTATAATTAAATAAATCAATGTTATAATTGACGTCAAATTTAGTTGTTTTATCAATTTTATCGTTAACTACTTTTTTACTTTTCAATAAAAAATATTTTAAAGGTTTCCCTCCAACTATACCTATATCATTTACCAAATCTTTAATAATAATTAATAGTAATTCGTCAATATTAATATTTTTTTTAAAATTGAGTTTTATAAAATTAGCTATGTCTATTATTGTCATAGATTTTTCATTTATTCTCAAAGTTTCAAGTAATATATCTTTATTGTCAATTGTAATTGCTTGAGGTGGAATTTTATCACCGATATAATATTCATATGTAAATTTATCATATTTTACATGACCTTTTAATTCATTAAAAATTACATCTTTAACATCTTCTTTAGTATAAGGAAAACCATAATCAAGTAATGAAGCTTTATTTGCAATTTGACTTGATTTATAACTTCCTCCTCTTTTTAATATTTCAACTATTAATTCCTTTAATTTCATAATTATTAATTTAATACAAAATTCTAAAAAAAAATTGTAAAATTGATTCAAAATATAATTTACTTTAACTAATTTTTATTTATTAATTTACGAAAATTAACTGTGTAAATTTTTTTGGTTTATTTCGTTAATATCTTATCCAATAGCAGGAATATCTTTTTCGTTCTGAGTTAAAAAGGATATTTTATATTTCAGTTGGCGCTCCTTAAAAAATACTCCAACAAATTACTTGTACATTATTAAAAAAAGATGTGCTTCGAATCTAGTTTAGTTTAATAATAATACATAAAGAAATTCTCTAATACATATCTATACTTAGTTAAACAAATCATCCATTTTAATCCTTAAAAATTAACATTTGAATAATAATCGATTGTTATCTTATAGATTTTTTAAAAATGTTGTAAATTTAATTTTTAATTAAATTTATTAGAATATGAATTATCAAAAATTAACCTTTGAAGAAATAATGCAAGATAAAATTTTGTATTATGATAGTGAAGTTGAAACCGCTTGTTATAATATTTGCAATACTCTTAAAATTGACAATATGCCAGGGTATGATTCAAATTATTATTATGAATTAGTTGATAATAGATTCGTTAAAAAACAGATAGCTGACAATTTAAAATTAGAAATAAGTGATCGGATTTTTGAACCACAAAATATTGAAAAATTCAAAAATAATAATCACAACGTTCTTTTTGTATATTCAGGTAAAATATTAAAAGGAATAGTACATTTTGCAGACTATAACAGAAATATTGTTTTAAAGCGAATACAAGATGATGTTTTAAATTTTGAATTGAATTTAAGAGAGTTTTTAGTTTTAAAAGGTAAAACAATTTATGATATTATAGAATTTTATGAAGATTCTATTAATAAGGAAAATAAAGAAAGAATTTTAAATCATTATGAACGTAGGCTTAACTTTTTTAAAAATAAAGAAAAAGAAATTAACTCTTTGGGGGAATTTCAGCTTTGTGAACTATCCGATTTGATGGATTATTGTAATAGTTCTTTTTCAAATAAAATTTTTAAGTTTGAAAATCATGAAGATTTTGACTTTAAAATAGGTAATCATATAATAGGACCTTTAAGAAATATTGTGATGCACGGTAAAAATCCAATAGAAAAAGATATATTTTCTAGTATATTTTCGATTGAAAGTTTAATAAAATTCCACAGATCTTTAGAAATATTAAAATATTATAATTCAAAATTAGAAGAACTAATTTACACCAATGAAGATTACCAATTTTCTGTTAAATTAGAAAATCAAAATAAATTAAAGATCATTCATGAACATCATCCTAGAGCATTGAAATATTTTATAGGTTAATAAATATATTAAAAGTATTTAGATTTAAATTTACAAAAATTTTTTATATTTGTAAAGTATTTCGAACCCATTTAGGGTACCAACCGAGTGAAGACACCACGGTGGTAAAACAATACGGGCCCGTCCGGTCAAAATAAACGTAAGTTTACCCAGACACCTATTTATTTTTCTCGAAATACAAATAAGAAATTTTTAACCTAAACTTATTTGTATGAAAAAAACATTTCAGATTACCTTAAAAGACGGCAATCAAATTATTCTTGATGCTGTTGAAAAAACTACTAATGAAACTTCTATTAGAGTTCATGAATTTTTTGAACAAGACACCCCTTGTTTGATGCTTATAATTGAGCATGAAGAAATAAATACACTACTAGACCTAACTAAAACGAGTCCGTATACACTCCTTTATTTTCATGAAAGAAATATATATGAAGCAGCAGCGTATAGCAATAATGAAGTAGAAAGTCCCTTTTTTATCAATACGCAATTCAAAAGAGTATTGTTTGTGCCATCATCTGTAAAAATCGTTACTAGCTTAATGGATAAATATTGTACTATCCAAACTATTGAAAAAAAACCTAAAAATCAACCCTTGCTATACCAAGATTTTAAAAAAGGATATGGAAAGTTCCCCTATATTATTTTAAAAACGGGTTATGCTATTTATATGCAAATTCCGATTCATTTTAATACCCATGGTGATTTTATAAATTTTCCTGGTACGAATCTAGATGGCATTAGTGAAGAACTACTCGCAGAGTATGAGAACGACAAAACATCTGAACTTCATGATAGGTTAATAGCACATTGCAAATGGGTGAAAAACAAAATGGAAACTGAAAAAAACCGGGAGGCGAGAATATGCCTTGTTGAAGGTCCTGAAATTGCTTATTTCTTTGAAGTGGAGGAGGTAAATTTTACCAATTCAATTCCATATGGTGGAACATTAGTTACTCAGCAAAACGATATTATTGCTATGAACGCAAATCATTACTTATAATTTATGAAAAAATTAATCCTACACATTCCACATTCGTCAACTAACATACCTTCTTTAGAAGGGTATGTAAATGACAAAACTAAAATTGAAAGTGAAATTATTAAACTCACTGACTGGTATACTGACGAATTATTTTTCTCAGATTATGATGAAATGATAGTAACGCCTTTTTCTAGATTGTTCTGCGATGTTGAACGCTTTGAAAATGATGAAGATGAAATAATGTCAAAAGTCGGAATGGGCGTTCTATACGAGCGATTTGATGATAATGAAGTGCTACGAACAATAACTCCCCAATATCGAGAAAATGTGATTCGGGACTATTATCAAGTGCAGCATCATCGGCTAACTCAAGTTGTTTCAACTCAATTAGAACAGGAGGGGAGGGCACTAATTGTAGATTGCCATTCTTTTCCTTCAACTCCGCTATTTAAAGCAATATCACAATCAAATAACCCTCCCGATTTTAATATTGGTACAGACCCATTTCACACTCCAAATGAACTAACCCAAATAGCAATTGATTATTTCAATAATTTAGGCTATTCCTGTGGATTAGATTGGCCTTACAATGGTACAATTGTTCCTATGGAATATTATAAAAAAAACAAAAACGTATATTCTATTATGTTGGAAGTAAATCGAAAATTGTATTTGAATGAACCAACAAATGAAAAGTCTTTAGAGTTTGAAAAAACTACGGAAATTGTTCAAGGATTTATTGAGGTTCTAAGGGAATTCAATTATTGATAAACTTTTGTTGTAAAGAATAAGGTTACCCTATAAGTTACCCAATACCATTTTAATTTCAACAACTATTGATTCTTCAGGGTATTGGGTTTGGGTTCGAGAGGGGGAAAGTATGATATTTATACGTTTAATAATGAATTGATTACTAAAACTAAATATCAAATTATTTAATGTTTTATTTAGATTAATTTCTTAATATTGTTTAATTGAAATTACTTATAAAATTATTAATTAAGTAGTTAAATTTATTTAAACCAAAATTTGGGTAAATAAATTTATTTTTACATAGAAATATTAAATCAATAATAATTTTAATAGTATCACAAGTCAATAACTATTTATAGTAAATATAATTTAAACAATAATTTAAAATTAATAATTATGGATTTATTTAGTTTTGAGGAAGAAAAAAAAGAAAAAATATTTGAAGTTTTTTCTTTAAAGGATGGTGAAATTTTATTCATGAAAAACTTTTTGACATCTACAGAAGCAAAAAATTACTTTGATATTTTCCAAAATACAATAAGTTGGAAACAAGAGGAAATTAAATACTATGGTAAAATATATCCAGTGCCAAGAAAAACAGCTTGGTATGGATATGAAGGTTTTGATTATTCTTATTCAGGTATTAATTGTAATCCAGAACCTTGGACAAAAGAACTATTAGATTTAAAAAAAGAAATTGAAAAATTTATTCCTAATGAAGATTTTAATAGTGTTTTATTAAACTTGTATCGTGATGGAAATGACAAAGTGAGCTGGCATGCTGATGATGAAAAAGAATTGGGAATTAACCCTACAATAGCATCATTAAGTATTGGGGAAGCTAGGAGATTTGATATAAAACACAAAGATAATCCGGATTTAAAATATCAATTTGAATTAACCCCTGGCTCATTAATAATTATGAAAGGTGCTTTACAGCACAATTGGCTTCATCAAATTCCAGTTCAAAAAAAAGTAACAAAACCGCGAATAAACTTAACTTTTAGAACTATTGTGAGCATATGAGTGTATACAACCATATTGTAAAAGCCATAGATGAATTAAATGATAAGTCTCATGAAATTGAGGATTACTTACAGTCACTTAAACCTGATGTAAGACAATTAAGGGCTTCATATAGAAGGCCACCACCTGTATATGTCAATTATGCACTACAAAATATTCAAAGCGCATACCTTATTACTTACTTTCCACACTATTATCAGCTTATATATAAAATATTATTAGAGCAAGATTTACAAATAATGAAATCTAAGACAGATTTCTCTGCGATATTTATTGGCGGGGGACCTGGATCTGAAGCTTACGGAACTGTAAAATATATTCTAGAATATTGTCCAAACATAAAAAACATATCAATTGATATTTTAGATATCAATGCTGATGCTTGGTTTTATAGTCATACTGCCTTAACTGAATTTTTACTTCCAGAACTGAATGATTATAATCAGGTTTCTGTTAAATGGAACAGTAACCAATTTAATTTAGTAGAAGTAAATTCTATAAAATCAAATGCATCCTTTTTTGAGAAAGCAGATCTAGTTGTAATTCAAAATTGTATTAATGAAATAGCTTTTTCAAAATATGAAATATTAGAAAAAAATGTTCTTAATATTTTTGAATTACTTCCAGACTTTTCTTCATTATTAATGATAGATTTAACTACTAGTGTTAGATCAAAAATTGCTCATTTAGAACAAATAATAGAGAATCATTTTTCAAATATTAGTAAAAAATCAACATCGGGAAATAGAAGTGCTTCTGCTATGATTTCTATTAATCACAGACCAACTCCAATCATTATAGAGAATTTACTAAATTATACAGATGGGCTAATACCTCGTAAGAATCTCCAATATGACTTTTCATTATTAAGCAAGAATATCACTCAGCTACAGGATGGTATTAAACAAATAGGTTTAAATGCTATTTATTACCCTTTAAGTAATATAAACGGTACAATTAAAGATCTAACAAATCGTTCATTTATAGGGATAGATTTTGGCACTTCTAGCTCTGTTTGTTCAATAGCGTTCATTAATGAAGACTCTCTTAAGGTTGAGCTTCTAGAGATTCAACAAAAAGATCATTTGGGCTCAATATCTAGCAGTACAATAGTCCCATCTATAATGGGAATTGTTGGAAATCAGTTTCTGTTTGGCAAATTTGCTCAAGAGAAAAGACATCAATTTACTTATGGAAAAGATGGCTGGTATGGATTTAAGGAAAACTTATTAAATCTTGAAGAACAAATATTTCCTGAATCTAAATTACTAAATCACTCATCACTACAAATCAATAATGGTACAGATGCGATTATTGTTTTCTTCAAAAGATTAAAGAGTGAAATAGACAGAATTGTAATTGAAAAGGGTCTACCTCCAGAAAAAAGATATTCAATCAGTACACCTGGTAATTATGGATTGAAAGAAAAAGAATTATTAGAAAAATATATAGTTCAAGCTGGTTTTGATTATAGTACATTTTCTTTTGTTGAAGAACCCATATCATCGCTACTTGGAACTATTTATCAAGAAGATTTAGCCTTAGACATTGAAAAAGATTTAAACATTTTGGTTATTGATGTAGGTGCTGGAACAGTTGACTACTGTGCTATTAAATTGACTAAAGATACCGACAATGTTATGGCAGAAACTCTTGCAATTTACAGAAATGAAAATTTAGGAGGTAATTTCATAAATAAACTAATTGCAAATGTGCTTTTTGAAAAAGATAATAAAATTCAAATAGATGAAGATTTTGTTTTGAAAAATTGTGAAGAGATAAAACTACAATTTTGTAATTCTTTTAGAACAGATGCTCAAGTTGATTACGCTTTACCAAATATAGCTACTTCTAACCATAATAAAAATTGCCAAATTTCACCATACGGAACTGGTGTTCCTGTTCAAATGAGTAATTCTGAATTCAATGACATAATGGAAGAATATTTTATAGGAAATAATACGTTTAAAGGATTTAAAGAGAACATAGATAAAACACTCTCAATAGCTGAATTTAAGAATAATGAATTGGATCATATAATAATATCTGGAGGTGGGGCAAAAAACCCATATTTAAAAGCATTATGTGCTTCTTATTTTGATGTCTCAAAAATAATTATGCCCGATAACAGCCAAGAACAAGTAGCTTTTGGGAATGCTATCCAGTCATTTGTTATGAATGCTTTTGGAAAACAGATAATAGAATCTGTACTGAATGGAAATATTTTCATAATTGGAAATGCTAAACAAACACCTATATTTAAAAAGGGTGAAGTACTACCAAGTTTAGAATATGAGTTAAATGTTGATATCGATTTGAATTCAATAAAACTTTATTCAGATATTACTAATGAGTATATTTGTTATAATTGGGAAAAATATAGTGAAGCTGTGAAAATTATTTTAAAAATTAACAAAGAATCGAGAGTTGTTTGTGATTTGGTTACAAATTCATCAATTATCAGACTAAAACCATTAATTAAAAAGAAATAATATGCAATGGATGATTGAGGAAGCTAGGCTTGGTCCTGAGCAAAGAGAAATAATTGACGAGTTACACAATGCAAATGGTACTCCTTCTTGGATACAAGGACATGCAGGGTCAGGGAAATCTATAGTCTTATTACATGCTTTGACAGATTATATAATTCGTAATCCAAATGCAAAAGTTGTTGTAGTTGTTTTTACACACGCTTTGATTGATTTACTATCTACAGGATTAAGACAAATTCCTGCTTTAAGTAATAGATACATATCAGTAATAACTATTTTCGATATTAACAATCGTCTATATAATAAAGAAACATTCGATGCTATATTTTGTGATGAAATTCAAGATATTCCAACAATACTTTTAGAAAGAATGCAAAAAGGATGCAAACAGTTAATTATCGCTGGTGATGCAGCACAATCTATATACACTAAAGTTCCTCAATTTAACGTCAGTCCTGCATCTAAAGAAGAAATAATTGCTCGATTAAATCCTGAAGTAAAAACTACAACAACAATTTACAGACTAACAAGAACTCTTATTAAAGTACTTCAAAATGTATATAAAGACTTATTTGCTGATATGGTGCATATTGGACGAGAAGATTCAGAAATTAGACTATGGAAGGCAGATAATTATAATCAAGAAATTCAGTTTTCGTGGAATGAATCTAAACAAATTAATATTGATAGACCTAGTGAAGTAAATGCGGTATTATTTTTTATGAAAAAAGATATCATAAAATACGTAGATACAGTTCTAGCTCTCGAAGGAAAACAAAGATGGTCAAATGGAACATATCCAGAATATGATGTAAATAGTTTTAACTTTGCAACTATGAATAATCATTTGCATAATCAAGGAGTTCCTTTAATGTATGTGGGAAGTAAATATGGGTCTTTAGAAAAAGCAGATAGCCAAAATAAAATTGTACTAATGACATATCATTCTTCAAAAGGATTAGATTTTGACGCCGTCGCATTACCCAATATTCAAACTGATTTGGGTGCCGCAGGTAATGAGAACGCATTAATTTTAGTAGCTCTATCAAGAGCAAAAAGAGATTTACTTATAACATATACAAATAAAATGTATTCAGGCTATGTGCGTTTTCTTTTGAATACAAAAGTGAAGGAAATAAATGATTTAGGAACCGATAACGATGAGATCGTTATTTAATTTAATTTAATAAAGATGAAAAATATTACAATCGTTTTACAACGTACAGAATTAAACTATCTGATTAAATATGATACTTTAAGAATATCATCTGACAGAATAATCAACTTTTCTTATAACGAGTTTAATCTGCTGCCAGAAAAATATAAGATATCGCTTTTACAAAATTCACTGCCAATATATGAGCAAGAACACGAAGTTATTTTAATAGAATATGATTCTATATTAGTATTATTTGACAATGCGCCTTTAATAGAATTTAAAGGAATCTTATCAATAATTCCTTTATCAGAAACAGGTGCTCAATTATTATCTTCAAAGTTGAATACAGATTTTAATATTTTAAGTCCATTAGATGCAAAAATCTACAAGGCTTTTACAAATAATAGAAACCATGTTTTACGTATAGCAGCAAGTCGTAAACTTTGTATGCTCTATAATGTTTCAATGCCAAACGATGCATTTATTGCTGATTTTAAAAAAGCAACATTATTTCAATTTGATAATGAATCTCCCAAAAAAAATGATTCCACACTAGCACATTTGATTGATTTTAACATAACTCCAAGTTTTATTCCAGAAGGAAATATCGAAGCAATTATAAAATCAGCTTGTGTAGGTATGAAAAAGTTGGACAAAGAAGTTGACCAAGTTCCACGAAGTAAGTTTTACAGTTTTGCAATTGAACACAAAGATAGTATTAATAGCATGACGCTTTTTCAAGCCATAATGTACATAGAAGATAAAATTAAACTTTTTGATGATACTAGAAAAGGTTATAATCAACTCAAGGAAACATTATCAGAAGAAGGCAGGTATGATAATGCTTTTTTAAGTTTCAGTTACTTCTACTTCCTCAAAAAAGTGATTGAAAAAAATGATTATGATATTTCAGCTCCAAAAGATGAAATCCTCGAATTGATTCACTATAACTCCGAAGTATCTTCAAGAGTTCTTTTTATGTTAGGATACACATTTTCTATACAAACAATTTCAAAATCAATTCAATCATTTTCAAAATGTGAATTACTAAAAACCCAAAAGAATCTAGATTTAGAGTGGACACCAATAGAAATAATCGAAGTTTCAAATCAGGAAAAATCAGAACGTAAATATGAAGGTATTGTTAATGAAGCTAATAAATATTTAGATAATGAAAAGGTAATTGAAATTGAGCTTTCTGTAGAAAAAGAAAAAAAACAAAATACAAAAATTAAAAAAAATATAGAGATAATAAAAGTTGTAAATAAATTAGCTTCTGTTGTGGAAGAGCCTTCAATTTCGGTTGTTGTTTTTGAAAGTAATATAAATGATAAAAATAAAGAGAAATCAAATTTAACTTTATTTGCTGAGGAAGATAATAATATTGATTTAAATAATAATATGGAAGATGAAGTAACTAAAACAATTCCTGAATTATTAAATTGGATTAATAATCATGAAACAATAAAACCAACAATTACAAAATCATGGATAAATTTCATAACCAAGACATTAATTTATGGTCATCATTCACTAATTGATATTCACAATAAAGTCAAAAAAGAAAAATTAGAAAATAAATTGACAAAAAACATGCTTGATGAATTAAAAATATTCTATTCACAACAATAATTTTTTTTAAATTAAGTTATTTTGTGAACATAATTAGAAATTTGATTTTTTTCTATTAATAGTTATTATAGGTTTGAAAAATTAAAAGAATTTTAAATGTATTGAACTTTAATTAAACCACTTATGAAAGTTCTATGTCCTAATAAATAATTTTATTTAATACTAATTTCAATTTTAATGACCGAATATTCTAAATAAATCATATTAAGCGATTTACATTGGATTGAAAACAATATTTCACCCGATGAAGTTTTAAAAACATACCAAGAAATAAAAGTTGTAGATATTTTTTCTAACGTTAAAATTAACCAAATTCAAAAAAGAATGGGGTACGAAATTAGTAATAAAGAAGTAATTACTTCAGAAGAGTCATTTTTAAATAAAAACAGTTATTTAAATCCAAATGATGATTTTGGGACTTTGAAAAAGGGAGTGGTTTTAGATAATCAAACCTACGAATATGAAGTTGCTGATAACGATAATTATAATTTTACCATTATATAATTTTGTTTAATATCAATCTCCTTAATAACAAACAACATGAATACAATATACATTGTAAGAACTATTGTGACAAATGATATGGAGCCTAAACATTTTTCCTCACATAAATGGGAATCTATTGAAGGCATATATTCATCTCATGAATCAGCTCTTGCTAAGATAGAAGAGTTACATGAAAAATATAGATTACAGAACTTGCTTTGGGAGTATGTTTATCAAGAATGTACCATCTCACAACACGAATTAATCCCTTAATCACAATGAAATCTAAATATCTTATGTTAGATAATATAGCTGCATTTCTCATTACATTGTTTTATTAGTGACTGATAGGTATTTAATCCAAAGAAATAAATAGCATGGATTCAGAAAAAAGAAAACTAATTCAACAACTCGAAGAAATAGGGGAGGTAACCTTTGTAAAAAAAGCGGAAAATCCATTAGAGGCATTTGCTCACTACTTTTCAAAGTTGGATGTAAATGGTTTAGAAAACGTTTTAAGCAATCAAAACAATTATGATGGTATAACCAAGCAGGAGTATCTAGATTTAATTGAAAAACATTTTGTTAGTCTTAAAGACAATGGTATTCAAACTTTAAAAGCTATACCAGGTGTTTGTGATGGTTGCGAAAAAGGATGTTCCGGCTTTACTTTTTTAGATGAAAAAGACGGCTTTTTCATGGATTTTATGGTTAAGGTAAATGATTCCGAAATCATCAATTTTATGGAGTGTTATAATCTTGTAAATGAAGTTGAAATCCCTAACAAGTTAGAACATATTTCAGTAAAACCATTTTCATTGGGTACTGATAATGATGAGTTACCGTTTTAATGAGTTATTTTTAATATATAAAATCAAAAAGGGCCATTTTTTAATTCTTCATTCCAAAGTAACATTCTTTCAAACTCATCAGTAATGTCTTTTTCTTCAAGTGCGAGAATATAGTCTAGTGAAAATTCTTCAGTGCGATTCTCGCAAAATTCCCATAGCAATTCTGCTGCAAAATAACCATTGGATTTTAACATTTCAATTGTAATTTCTTTTAAACTTTCATTTTCAGGAAACATCACAATTAGAATTTCGCTGTCATATCGAATTATACCTCCATGATCTAATTCTATTTGAGCAAAGTAAATTGGGTTGTCATTGTCTTCTTCAATAAGTCCGGAAATTTCAATATAGTGGTCTTTTCTAGTCCAAAAAGCAGGCTCGCTTAAACGTAGTAATGAAATTTCCTTTCCATCTTTAAAAGTGGATAAAAGTTGGATGGAAAAATCTCTTCCACGTAAATAAGGTATTACCGAAATAAACTTTGCATTACGAAAGGAAATACCATTTTTCTCTTTGTTATAACTAAACCATTGGTGTGCTCCCATATTAATAAGTATAATATTCTAAACTCGTATCTTCAAAAATAGTTTCACAATCTACGCCTTCTATTTCTGGACATTTTTTTACTTTCATTTTTATGAAAAAGCCAATACTATCTTTTAAACTGACCTTGATTTCTCTTGACATTATATAGTTAATTGAAATTTCATTTTCGGTTTGATTGTTTTCTTTGTATTCTGTAATTGCTTTTTCGAATAATTTCTTCATAAAAGTAGTACTTTCTAAAGAATAAATTTTGTATTCATTGCATCGCTCTCCCATAGGATAGGAGTAGGAAAAACTGGTGAAGAGGTATTCTTTAGATTTAATATTAAATTTATGATATTCAACACATTTACCCCATTGACCTCCTTTAATGGTATCAACTAAACTCCCTTTGCTAACTACTAATTTACCAAAACAATTATGACAATCATCCCCTTTTATAGTTTTAAATTTTACATCAAAGCCAGAATTATCTTCTTTTTTATTAGAACAAGAAGAATTAATTATTATTAAAGCTAGGATTACTAAGAAGGTGAATTTTTTATGCATTTGTTTGATTGATGAGATACCAAATTTAATGAAATTATTTAATGGAATAACATTTATTTATTAACTAAAAGTAATAAAATCGGCCTCTATTTTGACTAATTAACAAGGTGAATTTCAATTTTTGTACTAAATATTCAATAAAAATTTTAATTAATTATGTTAAAGTTTTAAATTATTATGAAATAATAAATGTATTATATAAATTATTTATAATAAATATGCAAAAAATACAAATTTATTACTTGACAAGCTCCGTATAGTATAGAGTAGTTTGTAATGATAATCCAAAATTATTTTTTTTGTCTTTTGTAACAAAAACTAATTTTTGGAGTATAACTATAATAGCCTATATTTTTTCTGTTGCTATTTTCTTAATAACTTAACATTTATTAATCCCTAAAACCTATAAAAAATGAAAAACAGACACCAAGTTCACCATTTGATTATTTTAGATGAAAGCGGTTCCATGAGTTCAATTAAATCGCAAATTATTAGTGGATTTAATGAATTAGTTCAATCTATTAAAGGGATTGAAGAGCAATTTCCAGAACAAGAACATTTTATATCCTTGGTATCTTTTAATGATATTGAAAATAAAACTTTACATTTTGTTGACCCTATTAATAAATTAGGCACTATTAATGATAGCACTTACACGCCAGCTTCATTGACGCCACTTTATGACGCAATGGGTTTTAGCATTTCTAAATTGAAGCATTATTTAGAAGGAAAAGATAATTACAATGTATTAGTTACTGTTCTAACTGATGGTGAAGAAAATGCTTCTAAAGAATATACCGGCTCGGCAATTAAGAAATTGGTTGATGATTTAAAACAGCAAAATTGGACTTTCACCTATATTGGAGCTGACCATGACGTGGAAGCAATGGCTTCTAAAATGAATATTTTTAATACGATGTCATTTGACAAGAATGAGCGAGACATTAAAAGAATGTTTATTAGAGAATCTAAATCACGAGTTAAATATAGTTTAGGAATTAGAAATGGAGATTTAAATAAAAATGATTTCTATTCTAAAATTGAAAATGAGGAAGTAAAAAAAGAGAGTTTTTGGAAGAAGTTGTTTTCCTGAGTAGTTAATTGTAATTAATTTTTAAATCTAAAAATATGAATAAAATTGTAGATTTTTATGAATCAAATCACTTGTTATTATTAATTGTTATAATATTTATTTTTATAATTTATGTCAATTTGAATAGGAAAACAAAATATAAAATAAAGGTAACTTTAGATGACGAAAAACAAAATATTAATCAAGTAAGTAACGTTGTTAATGAATTAGAAACACAAAATCATATTATGGAGCCACAAACTTTTGAATACACATCAACAAGATTGACATTTCGAAGAGATGTTATTGAACTTATGGATTTTAATGATTTACTAATAATAAATGTTTTGGGAGCGCAAAATACTGAGAATGAGGGCACATTTATAATGACTAAAATGCAGATTTATCAAACTTTTGATAATGTAATTAATTCTGTAGCCTATATTCGAGATGGTAATTATAATTATCAAACTACTCCCCAAAGGGCTCAACGATTTAGGGTATTATAAAAGCTCTTAACAATTATACTAAATATTCCTCTAAACAATAAAAACTACTTTTTAATTTTAACTAAAATCATATGAAACAACACATAATTGCAGCAAAATTAGGTAATCAAAAAGCATTTAATAGTTTATATGATTTTTATTGGAAAAGTGTTTATGGATATATGCTAAACCGCACTCAAAACGAAACAATATCCCATGATATAACTCATGAAACTTTCGTGAAGGCATTTGTTAAAATTCATACTTATAAGTCAGAATACGAGTTTAGTACTTGGTTGATTACTATTGCTAAAAATTTGGTGTCTAGTTTAAAAAGAAAAAATCTTCCAATTTTTGTAGATATTAATGGGAGTGATTTTATTTTTTCCGAAACCTCCCCATCCCCAGAGGAGGAATATATTTTGGATGAGAATTGCCAGCAATTTATAAATTCAATTAATCAATTGAGACCCAACTATAGAGAGGTTATTTTGCTTCGCGAAAGAGGTTTGTCCTATGATGAAATAGTTAAAATTACTGGAGATTCCTATGGTAATGTAAGAACAAAACTAAGTAGAGCTAAAGGGATTTTAAGTAGTCGTCTTCAAATTCAAAGTTAGAAAGTTTTATTCTACTCTAATTGATATTCATTTTTTCGTATTTTATTAATTATATTGATTTATTTTTAATGAATCGTGTTGATGTTTTAATATTTTTTACCTATTTGTTAATTTTTTAGAAATCTATAACAATATTTTAACAATTACCTCGTTGAATTAGTATAACCCCAAATAAAGTTCCCTAACCATGATTTAAAATTACGTTTAAAGAAATAATTACTTGAAATCAATTTTACTCTTTCTGAGTTTTTGAGATGGTTTTTATGTGAGATTATTTACTAACTAAACTAATTTAAATTATGAAAAAACACACCAAAATTTACTGGATTGGAATTGTATTAATTGTCGCTTTATGCTTCGGTTTAGTCTATTATGTTTTCTATTTTAATACCACTAAAAGTGATAATCCAAAATTAAAAATTGCTAATAATCCCCCAAATAAAAGAGGCGGTGAATATCAATTGTTTCCCAATGGGCTTATTTATAGTGCTCCTACGATTAATAAGTTGGGTAAGATTGTAGATTCTTTGAATTTGAAATATAAAAAATGTGAATCGAAATATGATTTTAGTTCCATTTCACAAACTGTTGGATGCATTGTATTACTTGAAAAAAGAAGAGTAAAACAAGCCAAAAGAGACATGATTAACAATATTTCTTTTGAAGATTTCTTGAAAAAATATCCTAAAGCCAAATTTAAAAAGGAAGTTATGATTCTAAAAACCAAGTACTTGAATTTTGAAAATAAGGAGGTGGTTTCCATTGATTATATGGATTTACAGGATTACAATGCTTTTAATATTGAATCCACTGAAAAGAATGTATTTGATAAAGACCTTCAAAACCAGTGGCTTTTTAAGTACAATAAAAAAGACGAATATTCGGATGAGCACATAGAAGCTTTTTATTTTCCAAATAAATTCAAAACGGTTGCTATTCCTAATAAATATGCTCAAAAAATTGGCTATACCGATTGCATGATTACTCCAGAAGCGGCTATTTACAAAACGGAACAAAAAGACAGTTTGTTTAGACTTCCTGAAAATTGGATGGAGCTATCAAAAAAGGAAAAAGTAATATTGTTGGACCGAATGAGAAGTACCAGAATAGTAGGTCGTTGCGGAATGGATACTTTACCTAGAGAACATGCCATTCAAATTGCTTTATTGGCGGCAGAAACTTCAAATTGGGATGTTTTTCTAATGGCTCATTTAAACATAATGAATGACCGGTTTGATAGAAGGTCGGATAATTCAATATCTAATTCCCTTAGAGGAACTTATTTAAAAGAACTAGAATCGCTAAATATCAATGTAACCGACATGTTATTGGGTTCTATTTTTCAAATTAGCAATCCAAATAACAACCATTATTTTGGAAATGTGAGCAGAATAGGCAGGGCATTGTCAGAAACCAAATACAGGGGCCAAGTGGAAAAGGCAATTTTTGAAGTGATAACAGATACTAATGTGGATGATTACAATCGATTTTTATTTTACTATCTGTTTGACAGTTATTTTGGTAATAGTAATGAGAATAGGGATAAAAAAGTTAGTGTAAATAAATTATCTGTTGCCTTTAAAACGTTGCCAAAATACTTCCAGGAAAACTTTGTTTATAAAAAAGGAGATGAAGACTTCTAAATTAATTAATTAACTTAAATTATAAAACTATGAAAAATCTAATTTTAATTACCGCTTTTGTTTTTGGAATACAAACCACTGTTTTTAGCCAGGATAAAATAAATACCGATGATTTAATTGGGTATTGGCAGCCAAATGAAGAATCGGCACAAGTATTTTTTTGGAAAGATAGTAATGGCAAACTTCTTATGCAGGAAATTAGTGGCACTAGTGGTCAACCAATAGATATTATTTCTATAAATATAAAGGAAGACACATTAATAGCTAGAACTATTTTTATACCCAATCATTGGGTAACAGAATGCAAGTATACTTTTAAGGATAAAAACACCTTAATATGCGAAGTTACTGGTGATGGAGAAGGGACTATCATCTATACAAAAGTAAAATAGTAACGATAAATATTTATAAACTTAATAAACTAAAACAATGAAAAATCTACTAATAATTATCGCTTTTGTATTTGGAATACAAACTGCTGTTTTAAGTCAAAATAAAATCAATATAGATAAATTAATAGGTTATTGGCAACCCGACCAAACGGCTGGACAATTGTTCTTTTGGAAAGATGTTAATGGAGATTTACAAGTCCAAGTAATTTCTGGTACGTTAGGAGAACCATTCGAAACAAAGGGATTTAAGGTAAAAGAGACTTTTATTGATATTAACATTTCAATGTCTGAACCAAAAAATTCAACCAAAAATCATTTTACATTAATTGACGATACGACTCTAAAATGTGAAGTTACAGGCGATTGGACAGGGACTTTAATTTATTCTAAAATCAAGTAATTTCCAATCCAATTATTAAACACAAAAAAATCAAATTATGAAAAAAGCACTCATATTAATCATTTTACTTTCAAGTTTTATATCAATGGCACAAATTCACAATGCCTCAGGTACTATTAAAACCAAGTCAGCCATTGAATTTACCAATGACGATTACATAGGATTGTGGTATTCAGAGGGAACTTCCCATATTGTTATTTGGAAGGACAATAATAACAACATGCAGTTTACCGAGTTTAGTTCCACTACTGTAGTGCCTTTGGATATAGTTACCGTTAATTTTAATAAAACAAATTTATATGTAAAAACATTTTGCAAAGAGACAAACTGGACAGCAGAATGTGAATATGTATTCCTAGATAAAACCACTTTATTATGCACTGTTACTGCCGATGGAATTGCTCCCTTAACCTACAAAAAAATAAGATAAATAACTAAATAAACTAATTATGAGAAAATTAATTATAATTCAAATACTATTTCTTTGTATTTCAACCAATATACATTCACAAACCGATATAATCTATTATAATTCAAATTGGGACATTGCCAATAGTAATGATTACGAATACTATGTAGAAGTAAAAAAGACAGAGAATAACGAATACAAATCGTATTATATAACAGGCGAACCTCGATCATTATTTTACTGTACTGAATTTAATTCAGAGGCAATTGCAAAGTCTAAATTTGTTTCTATATACCATGAATTTTCAAAGAATGGAAACATTATTTGTGAAGGCAATTTTGACAATGGAAATAAAACAGGCATTTGGATTTATTACAATGAGGATAAATCAATTAAGTCACTTTTTCATTATGAAAAGGATTCTTTAAATGGAAAATCGATTAACTATTATGAAAATGGCAATGTCAGCTCTGAAGGGGATTATTTAAATGGTAAAAAAAATGGAGTTTGGGTTTACAATAAAGAAAATAAAGTTAGAGAATATGAGGAAACTTATTTAAATGGAAAGGAAAACGGTAGTTATGTTAGTTATTTTGACAACAAGAAAATTTATGAAAAAGGAATTATGGTTGACGGATGGAAACACGGCAATTGGTTGACCAATTATTACGATGGTTCGATTAAAAGCATTGTTGAATTTGATAATGGTACTCGTAACCCTACTTGTCATGAGTGTAATGAATACAAGAAATGTAAGGCAGTAATTTCAAATTATTTTGTAAAGGATAAAATGCAAAGTGACTGGTATGCAAATGATATAAGCTATTATACTGAAACTAAAGAAGGTATTGAGGTTGCTTTTTCAAAAGAGAAAAACAATAAGAATTTCAATATTAATTTGAATGTGCCATGGAAAAATTATGATGATATTTCACTTGAAGTAACCTTTAAAAATACGGCTAATACCAAGATGAAATATGGTATCTCGTGGAATGAAAATGAAATTGAAAACACGTCAAACCAATTCTTGATTTCCAATGAAGGAACGTACTCCATTGAGAATATAGAAGATAACTTATATTTAGGAAGTAAGTCCGAAAAAACAACTTCAATAAACACTTTAGTTGGAGATGAAAACGTATTGAAAATAAGTAAGAAAGGAGAAATTATTTACTATTCAATTAATGGCGTATTAGTGGAAACACAGAAATTAAAAGAATGGGAGGGAAGCACCTTTAAAATTTTAATTTTAAATGAAGAAAAAGTCGATTCTCCATCAATAATTTTAAAGAGTTTTGTATTTAAAGATACAGAGTCCTACGATTCAGTTGAAAACGGATTGGAAACGGGTAAGTTCAATTGGAATGGCAGCGGAACTGGTTTTTATGTAAACAATGAAGGTTTTATTGCTACCAATTACCATGTGATTCAGGATGCTACAGATATTGTTGTACTATGCAAGCAAAATGGAATGAACCAAAAATACAAAGCCACTGTTTTTCATACAGATAAAATTAATGATTTGGCTGTAATTAAGATAACTGACAAAAATTTTGTTCCGTTGCCAGTTTTGCCTTATCAATTGGCGACTGAAACTATAGCAGTTGGAAATGAAGTATTTTCATTAGGATTCCCATTGGCGGATATTATGGGAGAATCAGTTAAATTTACTGATGGTAAAATCAGTTCATTAACAGGAATTAATGAAGATGTTACGAAATACCAAGTTACTGCTCCAATTCAGAATGGAAATAGTGGAGGACCGCTATTTGATAATTCAGGAAATGTTGTAGGTATCATTGAATCGAGATTGAATAAGGAAAAATACAACAGTGAAAATGTAAATTACGCTGTGAAATCTGGATTACTGAAAAATATAGTTGATTTGATACCACAAACTACTAAAAAAGTAAAAGGGAAAAAGACCAGTTCGTTGAGTCAGGTGGAGAAAATTAAGCTATTTTCCGACTATGTAGTGATGATTCAAACGTATTAAAAATTATATATAGTAAACGTTAAATCAGGAAAATTGACGTTTACTAAATATTGAATTAATTATTTAATTATTTTACTTATTTTTATAAAAAATTGTAGGTATTATATTATAATAATTAAAAATTATGATAATTTAATTCATTAAATATAATGTTGAATTAATAGCATTAACGACAATAATTTGTATTATTGTATGTTTAAAAAAAGAATAATAACAATTTAGTAACCAATAAAAAATTAAAATATGAAAATTAAATCTTTATTAATTGCGAGTGCCATAGCAAGTGTAATTTTAACCATCTCTTCATGTAAAACTCCTCAAACACTAGAAAAAACTACTGGGGCTGTAGAAATTTCCGTTCCATTTTCTGAAAGTAAATATAAAACGGATAAGGACTTTTTTAGAAGCGTTGGTACGTTTACAACTATTGATATTGGGGCTGCTAGGGACAATGCTGTTGCTAATGCTAGAGAAAGATTAGCAGCAGAAATAAAAACTACATTATCAGGGGCAACTCGCCGTTTTTCACAATCCTTAGATGCCGGGGGAAGAAAAGAATTTGAAGGAAAAAGTACAACACAATCTTGGTTGTTTGTAGATGATATTTTATATAATTGTCCAAATATAGCAGATAAAATATTTCAAAATCCCGACAAGACTTATACTTGTTGGTCTGTAGTTGAAAAGTCTACAAAATCCATTTTGGAAGGGGTAAACAATGAAGTTTCAAAGGATAAAAAATTAGAATTAAACTATGATCAAAAGAAATTTGCTGAAGAAGTTGAAAGAGAAAAAGAAAAAATGTCAAAAGATCAGTAATTTATTACTTTATTTTTCACTTTTCTTTTTTTCATTAAATATTTCTGCCCAAACGCTTGTAAAAGTTACTGGAATTAAAGGCATATCTTTCATTAGTGGTGATGTAAGTCCTAATCAAGCAAAATCACTTGCATTAAACGATGCAAAAATAAATGCATTAAGATCGGCGGGTATAGGAGAAAATATTAAATCCTATCGATTACTTTTTAGTAGTCAAGAAAAAAATGAGTATTCACAGTTCTTTAGTTCAGATATTCAATCTGAAATTCAAGGAGCTGTGACTTCTTATGATATTATAAATCAAGCAACAATTAAGAAAAATGAAATTGAATTGTATATCGAAATTACAATAGATGCCTCTGTCATTAAGTATGAAACTAAACCAGACAATACTTTTGATGCCAATATTGAGGGGATAAAAGGAGTTTACAACAATCTTGATAAACTTACTTTTAGTGTTAAAACTACACAAAATTGTTACTTGACTATTTTTAACATTAATGACAATGAAGCCACTTTAATGTTCCCTAACAGCCTAGAAAAACAAAAATTATTAAACTCAAATGAAATCAATAAGTTTCCTCCTCAAGCAGATTATGAGTTAGAAACTAATTTAAAAGATAAGGAGTTTAATAGATTGATATTTGTATTTACAAAAACAGCTGTTCCATACATTAAAATGAACAAAGAGCAAGTAACTACAAATGAAGCTATTTTTAATTGGATATATTCCATAATGCCTGACCAAAGAAAAGTAGAATATCGTTCGCTTATTATACAAAAATAGTATGAAAAAAAGTAAATTATTATTGATTTTATTAATAACAAATTTCCAAATAGGAATAACTGCTAATGCTCAAAAAGTAAGCAATATTTCATTTCGTCAAGAGCAAAGTACTATTATTGTTTCTTATGATTTGGAGACCAAAACACCTTGTAAAGTAAGTTTGTATGTCTCTACAAATGGCGGTGTGAAATGGCAAGGTCCATTAACAAAAGTTACAGGTGATGTTGGAAATAAAATTGTTTCAGGAAGCAAAAATATTATTTGGAACGTATTAGATGAATTTAAAGAGTTAAAAGGCGTTAATATCAAATTTCAAGTAAGGGTTTCAAATGAAATTATACAAACGGTCAAAATAGGTAGTCAAATATGGACATTAAAAAATTTAGATGTTTCAACTTTTAGTAATGGTGATATTATTCCTGAGGTTAAAGACATAGATAAACTTAATAAGTTATCAACTGCTGCTTGGTGCTACTATGACAATGATCCTAAAAACGGGGAAATTTATGGAAAATTATACAATTGGTATGCTGTTAATGATCCTAGAGGACTCTCTCCTAAAGGATTTCACATACCTTCAGATCGAGAATGGAATACTCTTATAAACTATTTAGGTGATGATGTTGGATATAAAATGAAAGAAAAAGGAAGTTCTCACTGGATTTACCCTAATTTATACTCTAACAATAGTAGTGGATTTACAGGTTTGCCGGCAGGACACGCATGGAGCTACGCCAATGGAACTATATCATTTTTTGATCTTGGAGAAAAAGCTAGTTTTTGGGTTTTTGGAACTCCACCAATTTCATATCCAGCACGAACAATTATTCAAAGATATATTTTAGATACAGGTGGTGGAGTCCCAGCAAATTCATGTCAAACATGCTATTATTCAGTCCGTTGTATAAAAGATTAGATTTTATTTATGAATAAACTGAAACACATATTAATTTATATACTTGTACTTCTTGGAATAACTGCTAATGCCCAAAAAGTAAGTAATATTTCTTTCCGTCAAGAGCAAAGTACTATTATAGTTTCCTACGATTTGGAAACCAAAACGTCTTGTAAAGTAAGTTTGTTTGTTTCTACAAATGGTGGTACTACATGGCAAGGTCCATTAACAAAAGTTACAGGTGCTGTTGGAAATAAAATTGTTTCAGGTAGCCATAGTATTACTTGGAAAGTTCTTGAAGAGTTTGAGGAATTAAAAGGCGATAATATTAAATTTCAAGTTAAGGCAATAGGAAGTGATATTGAAACTGTAATGATTGGCGACCAAGAATGGACAACTAAAAATTTAAATGTATCTAAATATAGAAATGGGGATATAATTCCTCAAGTTAGATTCCCATCCGAATGGAAAAATTTAACAGTTGGAGCTTGGTGCTACTATAATAACGACCCCAATAATGGAGAGATTTATGGTAGATTGTATAATTGGTTTGCAGTTATTGACCCAAGAGGATTAGCTCCCGAAGGTTTTCACATTCCCTCAGATGCAGAATGGGAAACATTAATTGATTATTTAGGAGGAGAAAAAATTGCTGGAGGTAAAATGAAAAAAATAGATGTTTCAAATTGGTCAGCCCCTAATTTAGATGCTACAAATGAATCAGGTTTTTCAGGTCTTCCGGGAGGGTCTCGCAACTACAATGAAACATTCTACAACATTGGCAGCTTCGGTATCTGGTGGAGTTCGTCAGAGAACGATACGGCAAACGCCTGGTCCCGCTTCCTGTATTACAATAACGGCATTGCCTACAGAAACTACAGCAATAAGAATTACGGTTTCTCAGTGCGCTGCCTCAGGGATTAAACACTTTGGCTTTTTTCCCCTTTGACCATTTAAAAGGTTTAAACCGCGTAGCGGTCAATTTTTAAAATAAAATGACTCATGAAAATAAAAATTTTAAATTACATAGTAAGCATAGAAAAACATTTAACCTCAAATTCAAATACACCTTCTATAGAAAATGGTGTTGTTAGGGAGGTTAATAATATAGAAAAATTAAAAATAAATGATATGGAGAATATAATAGACAATAGTATTGATTTAAAAATTGGTGTATACGTTCAAAAACAAATGCAAATTTTGTCTGATAAAAATATTTTATCAAATGAAATAATTAAAAAACTCCAAGATGTATCCTATTGTAAAAATGAATTTAATATTACTTTTAGTGTTTTAAGAGACAAAGAATTAGGAGTAAATGATGGCAAAGGCTATAATCGTTATTATACAAATGATTTATATTTTAATAATTTCAGATTAACCTCACAATGGAAAGAAGAACATAGAGAATTTTTTTTAAAATGGTTAAATCGTCACAATTCTATCAAAAGTCCAATGAACGAACCTAAAAATTATGATGTCATTTTACCAATTGAATTAATCCCAAATAATAACGAAGTATTTCTAAAAACTTTATTGAAAACTAAAAGAGCAACCATAACTACCTTTTATGAAAATGGCACTAAGGAATCTAAAATCTGGAAAGCAGAAAGGATTACAGCTAACTCTGATGTAATTGGTAATTTAAGGTCTCGACATGAATTTAGAAACGGTAATTGGCAAAAAGCTAATATTGTTAAAGTGGTGGTTGAAGTGAAAAATAATTTACCATTAAAACCTATTCAAGAAAAAAACACAAAAGGTATCACTCCAAAAGCAAACAATATGACAAAAGCTACAGCTATTCAACTTGTAAATAAAAAGTTAGGATTAAAAATAAGCAATAATAATACGAATTGGTCAAACATCAATTCTGATGGTATTTGGTCAATAGAACCAAATCTTGATAGACAAAATAGAACGTTATATTTATTGTTAAATAATAATCGTACAAATAAGCTTCATGTTTTTGAAATTCCAGCTAATCACGCTGTATACAACAGTCTATATAAAAGAAATGACAGACCCGTTTTTAGACTGTTATTTGATGTTAATGATATTGAATTTATTCAAACTTTAAATCAACAAATCAATTTTAATCAATTCCATATAGGAACTATAGAATATTAATAACTATTGTTATAAAATTATGAAAAAAGCTATTTGCCTAATATTAATACTTTTTTTATCAAGCAATTTATTTGCTCAAAATCCTTTTGTGAAAAAGATTGAGACAAATGGAAAAATAAAATTGAGTGATTTTAATGGTAGATTTAAGATTTTTTCAAATATTGAAATATTTGAAAATAAATATAATTCAGATAATTATTTTATACAAAATAATATTTTAAAATTTAGAACAAATGATTTTGATCCTTCAGCATCTGTTGAAAGATGCTCAATTATAGGAGATTCTGTTTTAGTTTATAAAAATCATAAATTTAATAATTTTACCTACTACTATGATAATTCAACAGTTTATTTTAGGGGATATGAAAGTGATAATTTTATAGAATTTTATAAAAATTTGGACTCTTATAATAACAAACCCTTTCCTGTTACCCAAGAAGAGATTTTTAGTAATTTTGATTATATTTCCTTTATTAAAGAATATGTTCAAACTAAAGTTAATAGATGGCAACAAAAAGGAGAGTTTGAAAAAATGGCAAATTATAATATTAGAGTTACTAAAAACACATTAAGTACTATTATTATGCAATTTCAACAAGAGGCAATAGATTTATTGAGTTGTTATTATTGGAATATAATTGGATACAAAGCAAGTTTTGAATTAATGCCTTATGATTCTGAAAATGAAACATTTATAATAACTTCAAATTTATATGGTGATTTAGCAATAAAAGTTCCAATTACAAAAGCTCAAATTTTTAAAGACAATTTTTATTCTTTAAAGTTTAGGAACAACAACGGTTACAATGAAAAATTAACTAAAAACATTAATTATTCTTTTGTCTTAGGTGATAATAAGTTGATACTATCACATCTTGTTTTTAATCTTGGAGATAATTCTTGGAATTACGATTTGAATAATAAATTAAAATATACAAATACTAAGATAGATTATAATTTTGATAAAATTGATATTAATGTACCTCAATCATCAATAAATAAAGCGACAACCGTGATCGAAAATAAAAACATTTCAGTTGGTAAATCTAGTGTTGATGTAAATATTCCCGAAAATGTCAAAGTAGCCAATCGATATGCCTTAATTATTGGAAATGAAGATTATCAATCCATGCAAAGAACTTTAAATTCAGAGCAAAATGTTGCATTTGCAGTTAATGACGCTACTGTTTTTAGAGATTACGCAGTTAAAACTTTAGGTGTTGAAAAAGAGAATATTACTTTTCTAACTAATGCAACCGCAGGGCAAATGGCTCAGCAAATTGATAAAATTTGCAAAATGTTAAGTAAATTAGTAAATAAAGCGGAGCTTATAGTTTATTATGCAGGGCACGGTTATCCGGATGAAAACACCAAAACACCTTATTTAATTCCAGTTGATGTTTCCGCATCAAATTTAGAAATGGGGATTAAATTAAACGATTTGTATAAAAATTTGTCAGCTACTAATGCTAAACGTATTGTAGTCTTTTTAGATGCTTGTTTTACTGGAGGAGGAAGGTCCAATGGTTTGTTAGCCTCACGAGGTATCAAAGTAATTCCAAAAGAAGATGCTATAAATGGGAATCTAGTAGTGGTATCGGCAAGTTCTGGTTTGCAATCAGCGTTACCTTTTCAAAATGAAAAACATGGAATGTTTAGTTATTATTTGTTTAAAAAGTTGCAAGAAAGTAAAGGAAATATAGCTCTAGGTGATTTATTTACCTTTTTGAAAGAGAATGTTTCGTTACAATCACTTAAAATTAATAATAAAGAACAAGACCCAACAATTAATGTTAGTCCAGCAGTTGAACAAGAATATTCCAAATGGAATTTCAAAAATTAAATAATTAAACTTAGTTATACAGAATCGATTAGTCTAAATATTACTACTATGAAAAAAACAGTATTTATCAGCATTTACTTCTTTTTTAGCATTATTACTATTGCTCAAAACACAGCCACATCATCATCTGGGTCATTTGATATTCGAAAAAAAATTGAGCCGCCTTTACTAGAATTTGTTGAAGCACCTATTTTTGTAGATGCAGATGGCAATAAAGCCATAAATGCCAATGAAAATTGTAGCATCGTATTTAAACTTAAAAACACTGGAAAAGGGGATGCACTAAATTTAAATGCTTCACTTAAAGCAACAGGAACAACTACTGGAATTACTATTAAAAGCAAACAATCGATGCTTAAAGTTGATAAACTTGGTGGTATTCGATCTTATGAATTGCCAATAAGTAGCGACATTAATACTGTCGATGGAACTGTTGAAATAACATTGGAAGTAGAAGAACCAAATGGATTTGGAACAGAAAAAGTAACCCTACAAGTTAATACAAGAAAATTTTTAGCTCCAGAGGTGAAAGTAGTAGATTATGTGATATTTTCTGGTGCTGCAGGAAGTACGAATCTAGAACTTAAAAAGCCATTTTCCTTACAATTATTGGTTCAGAACTTAGGGCAAGGTATTGCAAAAGAGGTTACAGTAAATTTGAAAGTACCAGATAATGTGTATATGACCAACGGTGATGCCTTTGTTAAATTTGATAAGTTAGCACCAGGTGAGAAAAAAAGTATAGAATATGAAATGATTATGAACTCTAAATATTCAGGAAGTACTTTGCCAATTGAAGTAACGCTTTCAGAAACGAACAAACGTTTTGCAGAAAATTGGGATAAAAGTTTCAATTTAAATCAAGCATTGGCACAGCAAAAAATTGTTATTCAATCAGGAGCTGAAGAAAAAGTAGCTATAGTTGCTGCTTCTCTAAGAAGTGATGTTGACAAAGATATTCCAAAAGGATTGCCGTTAAATCCCAAAAAATATGCATTAATTATTGGCTGTGAGGATTATGCAAAGTACCAAACTGGATTGGATAAAGAAGTAAATGTTGATTTTGCTGCCAATGACGCTCGTGTTTTTGCTGAATATGCTACTATAACACTTGGTTACCCAAAAGACCAAATCTATTTATTAATAGACCCTACAAGTTCCCAGATAAAACAGAATATTGAAAAGTTACAGAAAGCGATTGAAATTGAAAAAGGAAAAGCCGAAGTATTATTTTACTATAGTGGTCATGGTTTGCCTGATGAAAACACTAAAGAACCTTTTTTAATTCCTGTTGATGTAAATGGGAATAACCCTCAAGAAGGAGTTTCAATTGTAGATTTATATTCAAAATTGACAAAATTCCCAACTTTGAAAGCAACCGTTGTTTTAGATGCTTGCTTTTCTGGTGGTGCTAGAAACAAAGAATTAGTAGCTTTAAAAGGGATAAAAGTAAAACCAAAAATGGATGCTGTTCAAGGAAATTTAGTCGTTTTTTCTTCTAGTAAAGGAACAGAATCAAGTGCGGTATTTAATGAAAAGCAGCATGGTTATTTCACTTACTTTTTATTGAAAAACTTAAAAGAGTATTCTGGAACTAGAACTTTCAATGAATTGTTTATAGACGTTAATTATCAAGTAAGTAAAGAAGTATTAAAAATTGGAAAAACACAAACTCCTGAGGTTATGCCTGGGATAGAAATAGGTGAAGGATGGAAAACATTAACATGGTAAAATATAACTATTTTTATCTAATATTTATTTGCCTTTTAGTTTTAACTACCCATGCTCAGAAAGTAAGTAATATTACTTTTAAGCAGGAGCAAAGTAATATTGTTGTTTCTTATGATTTAGAAACCAAAACGCCATGTAAAGTAAGTTTGTATGTTTCTACAAATGGAGGAACTTCATGGCAAGGACCTTTGAAAAAAGTCACTGGAAATGTAGGCGATAAAGTAGTTTCAGATAAAAATAGTATTTTATGGAATGTGTTGGAGGAATTTGAAGAATTAAGAGGTAGCGAAATTATGTTTAAAATTATTGCTCAAGATGATTATGAAATTGTTAAAATTGAAAATATATCATGGATGGTTAAGAATTTAAATGTTTCAACTTATAGAAATGGGGATATAATTCCCGAAGTTAACGATGAAAATGAATGGTCAAAGTTAAAAACTGGAGCTTGGTGTTATTACAAAAATGATTCTAACAATGGTACAATTTATGGTAAATTATACAATTGGTATGCTGTAAATGATTCAAGAGGACTAGCACCAGAAGGTTTTCACGTAGCAAAGGATTCGGAGTTGAATTTATTAGAACTCAAAAAAAGTAATGAATTTAATGCTCTTGCTGGAGGCTATAGAAATGGTAATGGCGAATTTGATTTAATTGGAATTAATGGATTTTGGTGGAGTTCAACAGAATCTATACCTTTTTCAGCTTTATACCATTATCTAAATTTTGAAAATAAAGTAAATGGAAGATATCAAGCCAATATAAAAGAAGGTTTTTCGGTTCGCTGTATTAAAGATTAAATGAATTTTATGAATTATACAAAACAAATATTTTTAATTTTAACTGTACTTAATGTATTTACAACTTACTCTCAAAAAGTAAGTAATATTACTTTTAAGCAGGAGCAAAGTAATATTTTAGTTAGCTATGATTTAGAAACCAAAACTCCTTGTAAAGTGAGTCTGTTTGTTTCTATAAATGGTGGAGCTACTTGGCAAGGTCCTTTGAAAAAAGTCACGGGAAATGTAGGCGATAAAGTAATTTCAGGTAAAAAAAATATAGTTTGGAATGTGTTGGAAGAATTTCAGGAATTAAGGGGAAGTAATATTAAGTTTCAAGTGAGGGCGGAAGAATTAAAAATACAATCCATTGCATCTATTAACAAAGCTATAATTAAAAATCCTAAAGACGCAACATTATTCAAGTTACGAGGTGATTTAAAGGAAGAATTAAATGACACAGATGGAGCAATTGCGGATTACACTAAAGCAATTTCTCTAAATCCAAAATATGCTGACGCCTATAAAGCCAGAGGGAAATTAATGTATAGTAATTATGATGCTGCTATTTCGGATTATTCAAAAGCAATCAGTTTGAATCCTAATGACGCTTCAGCACTTTTTTTCAGGGGATATAATAAATACGACTTGGAAGACTATGATGGAGCCATATCTGATTATACAAAAGCATTAGAAATCGAACCAAATAACACTAAATTTCTTTTTAATAGAGCAAGAGCGAAAGCCAACCCAAATAATTATAATGAGGCAATTGAAGATATAAATAGAGTAATTGAATTAGATTCAACTTATGATTACGGAAGAGGTACTAAGCATATTTATTTTATTAGAGGTTTTTATAAATATTCTAATAAAGATTTTGAAGGTTTTGATAAAGACATTAATTACTATGTAAAGTACAGTACTAATCCATCTGAAGCATTATCTGAAATTGCAGGAAGGTTTATTTTTGAAAAAGAATACATTACTGCTATAGACTATTTTACTAAATCTATTGATTTATTGCCAGAAACGTTAGTTGACAGTCTTGAACAGCGAGAGGCGTATTATGGCAGAGCATTTTTATTGTATTTGCAAAAGAACGAATCAGGAGCATCTGATGATTTCAATAGATATATTGAAAAATCTCAAAATAAGGCAGAAGCAAATTTAAAAATTGCATATGGTTTTATTAATGATGGAATTACTCAAATTTATTCATTTATGTTTAATTTAGATATAAAAAACTTAAATAAGGCAATTTATTATTTTACTAAAGCAATTGAATTAGACCCGAATAAAAGTCACCATTATGAAAAAAGGGCATTAGCAAAAGAGGAGTTAAAAGATTACAGTGGGGCTTTAGCAGATTATTCTAAAGCAATTGAATTAAAACCTGACGATTATTTATATGACAAAAGAGCAGTGTTAAAGTTTGATTTAAATGACTACAAAGGAGCTATTGAAGATTATTCAAAAGCCATTTTATTGGAACCAAAAGAAGATTATTATTATTATTTAAATAGAGGAATTGCAAAGTATAATATAGATGATTATAAAGGAGCCATCGCCGATTATTCCAATGTTATTTTGCTTGACCCCAAAAACGGAGGAGCTTATCTATATAGAGGAGAAGCAAAAAAAATGATTAAAGATAAAAAAGGTGCTTGTGAGGATTTTAGTAAAGCAGCAGAATTAGGAGTAGATGAAGCCTATAAATCAATAAATAAGAATTGTAATTAAAATATTTATTAACTTTTAATATTTATATAAATTATGAATTATAAATATATTTATTTTCTGATGCTTTTAATTTGTTCAAATTCATTTTCACAGAATAATGAGTTTAGGTCTTATATTGGAAATGAAAAAAATAAATTCATTTCATCCGAAAAGTCAAATTCAGCATATAATAGTGGAATTGACTTTATTAATAATAGCGATTTTAATAATGCCGTAAAACAACTTACAATTACAATCGAAGAAGATAAAAAACAAAATTACCTATCCACAGATGCATATTTGGCAAGAGCTTCAGCATATATTCAGTTAAATTTACTTAAAAATGCAATTAGTGATTATTCTGTTATAATTGAAAATGAAAAAGACACTATTTATTTAATTTTAGCTTATGTTGGCAGAGGTGGTGTATATGGTTTTCTAAACGAAACTGAAATGGGAATTGGTGATTTTAAAAATGCTTTAAAACTAAACTCTAATGATGTGGATGCAATTTTTAATCTTTCAAGACTTTACATTCAGCAAAAAGACAACATTAAAGGTTTAGATGCTTTAAATCTTGCTGAAAAACAATACAATTTACAAAAGTTAAATAATCCACTAATTATATGTTCAATATTATATATGAAAGGCGTTGCGAAGTATTCTTTAAATCAAAAGGACTTTTGTAATGATTTTAATTCATCATTAAAATATAAGACATATTTAGTGAAGGAACAAATTGACTTTATTCGTAAAGTCTGTGATAATTAGTATAGTAATAATTCATTTAGTATTATTAAATAATTACTTTCTTATGAAAAGTTCACTTTAGTTTAAGACAAACAATTTATTTCTGTTCATATTTTTTTTACGTTTAATAATGAAATATATACGTTAACTAAATTTATAAAAAAGTTAATGTTTTTATTTGTAATTTTATATAATATTAAAATATTTTAATAATAAAAATGGAGTTCAGAAACCATAATCTAAACGAGGTAAAATCTAAAAAACCATATTTTTAGAAATAAAATATTATAATTATGAAAAAAGTTGTTTTACAAGTTATGTTTGTTTTTAGTTTTTTTGCTCTTTACTCTTTTTCTGGAATTAATTTTCAAAATTCTAAAGTAGTTAATGTTAAAATATTAACTACAAAATATCAAGATGGTTGGAAAGATGGTCATTGTGAGGGTTGGAAAGAGGAAAAAGGAAAAAATGCATATTGTCCTTATGCACCATATGCTCCTTATCCTCAATACCCTAAGTCGTCAGATTCATACAGAGATGGTTACAATGATGGATTCTTAAGAGGAATTAGTGATGCAAGAAAGTAATTTCAAAAGTGTAATAAAAACTCCTTAAAATTATTTAATAGTATTATAGAGTTTACAATTTAAACCAAAACCCTCTAGTTATCTCTTGAGGGTTTTTTAATTCCCCTAAAATTGCCTCTTAACCTTTTAAAATAAAAACCTAATGGTTTAATAATTCTACTTAAGATAGAGAGAAATAATATAGTTTTTCGTTAAGGCATATTTTCAACAAAATGAGTTAGAAAATCTAACATTTGGTTTGAAAATAAGTCCATAGGGTTCACAGTCGTACCAAAACACTTTTTAGTAATTTAAAGTTTTTTGTTAAGACATATTTTCAACAAAATGAGTTAGAAATTCTAACATTTGGTTTGAAATTAAGTCAATAGCTTTCACGCTACGGGACAAATCTATTTTTTTTAGATTTGTCCCTTTTTTTGTCTTGGAAAGCATCATCAAACCATTTTTTTTTAACACAATCCAATTTAAAACTATAGTTAAGAGTCAATACGAGGTTTAAAAAGATATTATTTAATACATTAGGATTGTGGCATTTATTTGTTGCAGTTTTTTTTGTTTTATTTAGATGTTTTTAAATGTCCTTGACTTTTAATACAAACATAAATTAGACTCGCATTGTAAATAATAGCTTCTTGATTTAAATTACAATTGAAACAAATTAGCGTTATGAATGACACTTTTTCACTAAGACTAATCTGGGGTTTTAGCTAATTTTACCTAACACATAAATTTAAAAAAACTAATAATATGAAAACAAAAATTACTTATTTATTATTAATCCTACCTCTTTTAACTTTTGCTCAAGGTCCGTGGGAATTTAATACTACCTCTAATACAGAGGGGTGGACTGCTTCTCAAGGATCAGCTGGTGCTGCTGGTATTCTAAATGCAACAGGAACTGCCATTGAATACACAACTATAACAGGGAATTCTGGAGCTTCAAGAAATCCAACATTCACTAAAACAACCGCAAACATAGATGCTACTGCTAACAATCAAATAGAGGTGAGGGTAAAAAACGGTTCTGCCGCAACTTATATGAGACTAACTACGACAATTGGAGCTGTTTTAAATACTTATAATGCTGTAATTACTACAGCTGATGCCGATTATAGAATTTATACTTTTACTTTGACATCAACTGGAACTGTAAGTACTATTTCTCTTGAATTTAAACTTAGTGATGGTACTACGAGCGGTAATAATTATGTTCCCTCTGCTACTGTGCCAAGTACCGTCGGTACTGTAATAAGTATTGATTATATTAGACCTAGAAATTTTGTAGCCCCAATACAAAATACATTTAATTTTGATTCTACAACCGAAGGTTTTACTGCTCTAACAAGAGCAACTGCCGTTCAAGCAACTGAATCTTCAAGGGGGACTTTAATGGTTAACTGTAATGCTGCAAGTGTTAATAATGGTAAAGTATCTTTATCACCTATCGTTTTCCGTGTTGAAGGGACAAATAGGTATGCACACATTACTTTAAAAAACACCTCAACCAATACATTATTTCAATTAAATGGAAAAGTAGCTAGTGTTTCAACTCCTTTTAATCCAATTCAAACCTATACTACCTCTGATGCTACCTATAAAACCTATGATTTTGATTTATCTACTTGGGATAGCGGATCTCAATTTCCAGAATTAAACTTTGGGGTTAAAAATACTTGGATAGCAACAGCAACTTATGTAATAGGTGACATTGTAATTTCAGGAAATACCTATTGTAAAAATACATCTGGGGCAAACAGTGTTTCACCTGCAGTACCACAAACAGATACTGCAAATTGGGCACTATGTGATGCAACAGGTGCAGTTGCACCTGCTGTTGGTGCAATTCTTGGAGGTGCGTTGAATATCAATCCTTTAGCTAATTCTGTATATGTTGATTCAATGGTATTTGATAATGTTGTTCCTTCAGCTTTAGTAACTACTGAATTTGAAAACACTACTAATACAATTTCATTATATCCAAATCCTGCTCATGAGGTTTTGAATATAAGTTCAACTAATAGCATTACTAGAATTGAAGTATACGATATGCAAGGTAGAAATGTAGCATCTAACAACAATGCTTCAAATGTGAATGTTGAAGGTTTAGTAAAAGGAGTATATATCGTTAAAGTGATGCAAGAAAACGGAAGTGTTGTTGCAAAACAATTTATTAAAAAATAATTTTCTTTTATATTTTGAAATAGTACTATTATTTATTAAAGAGAGCATTCAAGTTTATTAAAACAAGGATGTTCTCTTTATAATTATCATATGTCTGATTTTCTATTCCAATTCGTATCTAGTGTCTATTTTAATTAAAGTTATTTCATGTAACTTTAAACCAATTAAAATTTAAAAAATAAATATGCAAACTCTTTATAAATACATACCCTTACTTGGCTTTGTTCTATTTTTTATTACCAAATCACAAGCACAAAAAATAGCCGTTCCCATAAATTGTTATGGTGTTTGGGATCGTGGAGGAGGAGTTAATGATTATTCTGATCCAAAGGCCGACTTTGTAATGGGCATTGAAGTTTCTGCAACATGGGCTGAAGTACAGTCTATGGGGCCAGAAAAATTTGATTTTTCTATGTTTCAAGAGGTTTTAGATAAAGCAGCCAAATACCATAAAATAGTAAAAATAAGCATTAATGTAGGTCCAAATTCTCCATTATGGCTTTATGATAACGGAGTTCCATTGGTTAAAGTAAAAAGTCATAAGCCTGAAAAGCACGATAAAAAATTTGGCAATTATCCGTATTATTTAAATGAAAATCATAAGAAATATTATTTTGAAATGATTAAACAATTCTCGGTTTTTTTGAGAAGTCAGCCTAAAGAAAAATTTGATTGTATTGCCTTTGTACAAGTAAAAACAGGAGCTACTGGTGATGAAGAACCCTACAAAGGAGAGCCTATAGATGACAAGTTTGCCATTGACAAAAAAAAGGTGTGGGAGGATTATCGGATAGAAGCATTCGAGCAATTTAAGAAGTATTTCAATGATGTTTCTGATCGTCAAATTGTTTTAACATTTAATAATGTTGACCCTATAAAAACCCCTGTTGCTAACAATTGGGTGATGAATACGATCGACCCCAAAATTGGTTTTGGTATAAAAGGAGGAGCCTATAATAGAGGACACCATTTAACTGGTGAACAATCATTCAAAGAGCAATGGACTCCTTATTTAATTAATCCTAAAGGGATGAAACT